>NZ_JAQZRK010000016.1:0-116357 GCF_028737495.1 Enterobacter cloacae complex sp. 2022EL-00981 | reverse complement strand
GTCATCCGGCATGAGCCCGGGAAAGTGAGACGGCTGAATATAGTTAACGAGATGAAAAAGCTGGGAAAAGAGTACAGTAATATGGTCATGGTGGCATGACCATATTACTGGGGATCCCTCAGCCCACAGGGAGAGGGGACTGTTCTGTGCTGTCTTTTCTCCCTCGCCCCTATGGGGTGAGGGGACAGCTTAAGTCGCCCTCTTCACACTGCATCAGCGAGGCCAGAAACGCCTCGCGTTCCACGGTTTTCTCCGTCAGGCACTGACTAATGATCATAGGCTGCACGCTGCCTCCCTCGGTACCAGAACCGATAAAATTGCAATCCGCATCGCGCAGGGCGATCCACGCCTGCTGCGCCTTTTTCAGCAGGTCACGCTGTGGGGCCGCCGCACGCTTAATGGCGGACTGATAAGTCTGGTTGAGCTTTTTATCAGCGGCCTGGTACTGCTGCGCGCTACAGGTGTTCAGTTCAAGCTGCGTAGTGGCGTTGTCGCACTCGTCGGCCAGCGTGCTGGCGCTGAGCAGCAGTGCTGCACCTGCGATAATAAATCGTTTCATACACTCCCCAATAAAATAAGGCTCCGTCTCCGGAGCCTTATTAGCACAGCGTTAGCCGATTGTCATCAGGCTGGCGTTACCCCCCGCCGCCGCGGTGTTGACGCTGAGCGAACGCTCCACGTACAGGCGCTCCAGCAGCAGGTTGGTTTCACCGCGGGCGAAGCCCTGCACCGAAACAATCGCCCCGCTGCGGGCCGCAACCTGCTCGCACAGTTCGCGCAGTTGATCGGAATCACCGTGGTAGATAACCGCGTCAAACGGCTGCGCAAGCAGGGCATCAGGCTTCGCAAAGTGAATGCGGGCAGACACCGCTTTCGGCAGTTGCTTCGCCAGATCGCGGTGCAGACCGTCTTCCGGCCACAGCACTTCACAGCCCGTTGCCATCGCGGCGGCCAGCTGAACCAGCGCATCCTGTTCGTTATCCGCCACGCACAGCACGCGTTCACGCGGCATCAGCGTCCAGGTGTTGCGTTCGCCGGTAGGACCCGGCAGCAGACGCTGCGTGCCAGCCTGCGCCAGCTCGCCGTACTGCTGTGCGACAGCGCGCAGCTCAGGACGTTTTTCCGCCCAGGTGATGAGTGCTTCCAGCGGCTGCGTCAGCACGGTTTTCAGCTGGACATCCACCGGATAGTCCGCGTCCTGGCGTGCCAGCGTCACGCCCAGCGCGCGCTCAGGACGGTTCGCCAGCAGACGGTACAGGTAGAGCGGGCCGCCCGCTTTAGGACCGGTGCCGGAGAGCCCCTCGCCGCCGAACGGCTGCACGCCCACGACCGCGCCAACCATGTTGCGGTTGACGTACAGGTTGCCCACTTTGGCGCTGCCGGTGACCTGGGCGATGGTTTCGTCGATACGGGTATGCACGCCGAGCGTCAGGCCATAGCCGGAGGCGTTGATCTGCTCAATCAATGCATTCAGGTTGTTACGGTTGTAACGCACCACGTGCAGGACCGGGCCGAAGACCTCTTTTTTCATCTCGTCGAAGCTTGCCAGTTCGATAAGCGTAGGCGGCACAAAGGTGCCGGTCTGCCACTCGCGGGCATCTTCGCTGTTCTCGCGCACGGCCTGGAACACCGGACGGCCTTTGGCACGCATGGCCTGAATGTGGTTTTCAATATTCGCTTTGGCTTCCGCGTCGATCACCGGCCCGATATCGGTGGTGAGGCGGCCCGGGTTGCCCATGCGGCACTCGGCCATGGCACCACGCAGCATCTTCAGCGTGTGGTCGGCCACGTCGTCCTGCAGGCACAGCACGCGCAGGGCGGAGCAGCGCTGACCCGCGCTGTCAAAGGCGGAGGCCAGCACGTCTACCACTACCTGCTCGGTGAGCGCGGAGGAGTCGACAATCATGGCGTTCATGCCGCCAGTTTCCGCGATGAGCGGCGTTGGGCGGCCCTGGGCATCCAGACGGGTGGCGATGTTACGCTGCAGCAGGGAGGCCACTTCGGTCGAGCCGGTAAACATCACGCCGCGCACGCGGTTATCCGCGGTGAGCTTCGCACCCACTGTTTCACCCCGCCCAGGCAGCAGCTGCACCACGCCCGCTGGTACGCCCGCTTCCAGCAGGATGTTAATCCCCTGAGCGGCAATCAGCGGGGTTTGCTCCGCCGGTTTGGCCAGCACGCTGTTGCCTGCGGCAAGCGCGGCGGCAATCTGGCCGGTGAAGATCGCCAGCGGGAAGTTCCACGGGCTGATACAGACCACAGGACCAAGCGGGCGGTGCGTTTCGTTATCGAAATCATCGCGCACCTGGCCTGCGTAGTAGTGCAGGAAGTCGACGGCTTCACGGACTTCGGCGATGGCGTTGCTGAAGGTTTTCCCCGCTTCGCGCACCAGGATACCAATGAGCGACTGCATCTGATCTTCCATCAGCACCGCGGCGCGTTCCAGAATGGCGGCACGTTCTTGCGGCGGGGTGGCGAACCAGATTGGCGCGTTGTTTACCGCGCTTTCCAGCGCCTGCTCCACTTCCGCTTCCGTGGCTTCACGCACGTAGCCGACAATATCTTTTGGCTCTGCCGGGTTGATCACCGGCTGCATCTCGCCGTCTGCGACCGGCTGTTCCAGCATCGGTTTGGCCTGCCATTTCTGCAGCGCGCTGTTGAGCAGGGCAGAAGAGAGGGACGCCAGACGGTGTTCGTTGGCGAGATCCAGACCCGCCGAGTTGATGCGGCCTTTGCCGTACAGCTCGCGCGGCAGGGCAATCTTCGGATGCGGCAGACCAATCTGGCCTTCCTGAGCCGCCATTTTCTCAACGGCCTGCACCGGATCGGCAACCAGTTCGTCCAGCGGCAGAGTGGTATCGGCAATGCGGTTAACGAAGGAGGTGTTCGCCCCGTTCTCCAGCAGACGACGCACCAGGTACGCCAGCAGGGTTTCATGGGTACCCACCGGAGCATAAATACGGCACGGACGGTTCAGCTTGCCCTCTGCCACTTTACCGGTGACCTGCTCGTACAGCGGTTCACCCATGCCGTGCAGGCACTGGAATTCGTACTGGCCCGGATAGTAGTTCTGCCCGGCCAGGGTGTAGATCGCCGCCAGGGTATGAGCGTTGTGGGTAGCGAACTGCGGGTAGATCAGGTTTGGTACGCCGAGCAGTTTTTTCGCACAGGCGAGGTAAGAGACGTCGGTGTAAACCTTGCGGGTGTAAACCGGGTAGCCTTCCAGACCTTCCATCTGGGCGCGTTTGATCTCGCTGTCCCAGTAAGCGCCTTTTACCAGTCGGGTCATCAGGCGACGACGGCTGCGGCTGGCCAGATCAATCAGGTAATCAATAACGAACGGGCAGCGTTTCTGGTAGGCCTGAATAACAAAGCCAATTCCGTTCCAGCCTGCCAGTTCTGGCTCAAAGCACAGTTTTTCCAGCAGATCGAGCGAGATCTCCAGACGGTCTGCCTCTTCGGCGTCGATGTTGATGCCAATGTCATACTGGCGCGCCAGCAGGGTCAGGGATTTCAGGCGCGGGTAGAGCTCTTCCATCACCCGGTCGTACTGCGCGCGGCTGTAGCGCGGGTGCAGGGCGGAGAGCTTGATGGAGATGCCCGGACCTTCATAAATACCGCGACCGTTGGACGCTTTACCGATGGCATGGATCGCCTGCTGGTAAGAGACCATGTAGGCCTGCGCGTCGGCAGCGGTCAGGGCCGCTTCACCCAGCATGTCGTAAGAGTAGCGGAACCCTTTATCTTCCAGCTTGCGGGCGTTGGCCAGCGCTTCGGCGATGGTTTCACCGGTAACAAACTGCTCGCCCATCAGGCGCATCGCCATATCCACGCCTTTGCGGATCAGCGGCTCGCCGCTCTTGCCGATAATACGGTTCAGGGAGCGGGAGAGGTTCGCTTCGTTGTGGGTCGAGACCAGCTTGCCGGTAAACAGCAGACCCCAGGTGGCGGCGTTAACGAACAGCGACGGGCTGCGGCCAATGTGTGACTGCCAGTTGCCGTTGCTGATTTTGTCGCGGATCAGCGCATCGCGGGTGGCTTTATCAGGAATACGCAGCAGTGCTTCTGCCAGACACATCAGCGCCACGCCTTCCTGGGAGGAGAGGGAAAACTCCTGCAGCAGGCTCTGCACCATACCGGCACGGCCGCTGGCGGTTTTCTGGTTACGCAGTTTGTCGGCCAGCTGATACGCCAGGCTGTGCGCCTGCGCGGCGACGGCTTCAGGCAGGCGAGCCTGCTCCAGCAGCATTGGCACGGCGTCCGTTTCAGCACGGCGGTACGCACCGGTAATGGCGGCGCGGCTGACGGACTGCGGCAGGATCTGCTCCGCGAACTCCAGGAACGGCTGATGATTCTCGTCGCCAGCAACCGGCGCGTCTTCGCTCTCATTGGCGGCACCTGCCAGCAGGGCGGGCAGCTCGGGCAGACCTTCGTCGCTCTCAAGCCGTTCGAGATAGTTAAAAATTGCCTGCTTGATTAGCCAGTGCGGCGTGCGGTCAATGCGGGTTGCTGCGGTCTTAATCCGTTCGCGGGTTGCGTCATCCAGCTTAACCCCCATGGTGGTCATGCCCATGCCAAAACTCCTGTTGTTCTTTGATCGTGTTCGGTGGTTAGCCTGAAATATCCACCATGTTGCAACTTTGTGCAACCGTGTTAAATGTGACCCGGCTAGCAAGCTGAAAAATGAATGGATTGTTAACAGATGGTTAGCTGGAAAAAAGCGCTGGCTTCTGCATACGAAGCCTGTTTTTATGCGGTACTTAACACTTTTAAAAGGTGCAACCCGTATAAATGTGAGCGAGTGCAACCTATAGGAAAGACATATAAAACCGGGGATGAATTTGATGTAAATGCAGTGTTAAATCGTTTGTGTGCGAGCACTGCTTACGGCAGGATACGCGCGGCCAACAGAAACACAGATACCCATCACCCCGTTCCGGTGATGACATAACAAGGCAACCCGGACGGTTGTCGCTCGACTTTTGGAGAATTTGAATGGCAATGAGCACACCGATGCTGGTGACATTTCTCGTTTATATTTTTGGCATGATCCTGATAGGGTTTTTGGCATGGCGTTCTACAAAGAACTTTGACGACTACATTCTGGGTGGCCGCAGTTTAGGCCCAATGGTGACTGCGCTTTCTGCGGGGGCATCGGACATGAGTGGCTGGCTGCTGATGGGGCTGCCGGGTGCGATTTTCATCTCCGGCATCTCTGAAAGCTGGATCGCCATTGGCCTGACTCTCGGGGCGTGGATTAACTGGAAGCTGGTAGCAGGCCGTCTGCGCGTGCATACCGAAGTGAACAACAACGCCCTGACGCTGCCGGATTATTTCACCGGCCGTTTCGAAGATAACAGCCGCATCCTGCGCATTATCTCGGCGGTGGTGATCCTGCTGTTCTTCACTATTTATTGTGCCTCCGGCATTGTGGCCGGTGCGCGTCTGTTCGAAAGCACCTTCGGCATGAGCTACGAAACCGCCCTGTGGGCCGGTGCGGCGGCTACCATCCTCTACACCTTCGTGGGTGGGTTCCTGGCGGTAAGCTGGACCGACACCGTGCAGGCGAGCCTGATGATTTTCGCCCTGATCCTGACCCCGGTGATTGTGATCTTCACCGTAGGTGGTTTTGGCGAGTCGCTGGAAGTGATCAAGCAGAAGAGCATTGAAAACGTCGATATGCTGAAAGGGCTGAACTTTGTTGCCATCGTCTCCCTGATGGGCTGGGGTCTGGGCTATTTCGGTCAGCCGCATATCCTGGCGCGCTTTATGGCGGCCTACTCTCACCACACCATCGTTCATGCGCGTCGCATCAGTATGACGTGGATGATCCTCTGCCTGGCAGGGGCGTGCGCGGTGGGCTTCTTTGGCATTGCATACTTCAACAACAACCCGGCGCAGGCGGGCGCGGTAAACCAGAACGCCGAGCGTGTGTTTATCGAGCTGGCGCAGGTGCTGTTTAACCCATGGATTGCCGGTATTCTGCTCTCCGCTATTCTGGCGGCGGTGATGTCCACCCTGAGCTGCCAGCTGCTGGTCTGCTCCAGTGCGATCACCGAAGACCTCTACAAGGCATTCCTGCGTAAAGGCGCAAGCCAGAAAGAGCTGGTATGGGTAGGGCGCTTTATGGTGCTGGTGGTGGCGCTGGTGGCCATTGCGCTGGCGTCGAACCCGGAAAACCGCGTGCTGGGTCTGGTAAGCTACGCGTGGGCGGGCTTTGGTGCGGCGTTTGGTCCGGTGGTGCTGTTCTCCGTGATGTGGTCGCGTATGACCCGTAACGGCGCGCTGGCGGGGATGATTATTGGTGCGGTCACGGTTATCGTCTGGAAACAGTTCGCGTGGCTGGGCCTGTACGAAATTATCCCGGGCTTCATCTTCGGCAGTCTCGGTATTGTGGTCTTTAGCCTGCTGGGTAAAGCGCCGTCTGCCTCCATGCAGAAACGCTTTGCGGAAGCGGATGCCCATTACCACACTGCGCCGCCGACGAAGCTCCAGGCTGAGTAATTTTTCTTCCTGCACACTGTAAGCCGGGTGAGCGTCAGCGCCACCCGGCTTTTTTCTTGCCAAAATCCGTAATTTACGGTGATATCGCTGCACTTATAACAATGAGGATAGCGAAGCATGACAATCAAAACAGGGTTACTGGCAGCGGCATTCCTGATGCTGGCTGGCTGTACGGCACCGTCGCAGCATACGGCGACTGACACCTGCAAAGTGGATAACCAGATGCAGCAGACCACGCTTTATTTCGGCTTAAATCGTCCGGCCGGGGCGCAGATCACCCCCGACGAATGGCAGCAGTTTGTTGACCGGGACGTGACGCCGCGTTTTCGTGATGGCTTAACGGTGTTTGATGCGCGCGGACAGTGGCTGGGCAACGACGGTAAAGTGGCGCGTGAGCCGAGCAAGGCGTTGATGCTGATCCACGGAAAAGATGCGCAGAGCGAGAAGAACATTGAGGCGTTACGCGGGATCTATAAATCCCGCTTTGCGCAGGAGTCAGTGATGCGGGTCGATCAGCCGGTGTGTGTGCAGTTTTAATGAAAACGGCGGGATAACCCGCCGTTGTTGCATCGTAGGCCGGGATCGCTGCGCGCTACCCGGCATCACATCACAGCACCAGGCCCGCAAAGCTCGCCGACAGCAAACTCACCAGCGTCGCGCCATACACCAGACGCAGACCAAACCGCGACACCACGTTGCCCTGCTGCTCGTTCAGGCCCTTGATTGCACCTGCGACAATACCGATAGAGGCGAAGTTGGCGAACGACACCAGGAACACGGATAAAATCCCCAGCCCGCGCGATGACATCTGATGCGCAATTTTTTGCAGCTCAATCATCGCCACAAATTCATTCGCTACCAGCTTAGTTGCCATAATACTGCCGGCATTTAAGGCATCGCTCAGCGGAATACCCACCAGCCACGCCAGCGGATAAAACACATAGCCCAGGATCTGCTGGAAGCTCATGCCAAATACGCTGGAGAAGAGGGCGTTAATGGCGCTAATAAGCGCAATAAAGCCAATCAGCATCGCCAGAATAATCATCGCCACTTTAAAACCGGCCAGAATATACTCGCCCAGCATTTCGAAGAAGCTCTGGGATTCATGCAGTTTTTCGAGCTTAATATCCGGCTCCGCTTCCGGGCGAACCGGGTTGATGACGGAGAGAATAATAAAGGTGCTGAACATGTTCAGAATGAGCGCCGCCACCACAAATTTAGCGTCGAGCATGGTCATATAGGCACCGACAATCGACAGGGAGACGGTCGACATGGCCGTGGCCGCCATGGTGAACAGACGACGTGACGAGAGATCGCCCAGTACGCCCTTGTAGGCAATAAAGTTTTCAGACTGTCCGAGGATCAGCGAACTCACCGCGTTAAAGGATTCCAGCTTGCCCATGCCGTTCAGTTTTGACAGCAGCGTGCCAATCAGCCGAATAAAAATCGGCAGAATGCGCCAGTGCTGAAGAATACCAATGAGTGCGGAGATAAAAATAATCGGGCAAAGCACGCCGAGGAAAATGAACGCCAGCCCTTTTTCACCCATTCCGCCAAAGACGAAATTGGTCCCTTCGCCGGCAAATTTCAGCAGTGATTCAAAGAAACCGGAGACGTATTTAATCAGGAATAACCCGCTTTCGGCGTGCAGGAAAAAGAACGCCAGCGCAATTTCAATAACGATCAGCTGTAAAACAAAGCGAATGCGAATTTTTCGGCGGTCAAAACTTACCAGCCAGGCAAGCGCAAGAATAATCACCAGCGCCAGCAGGAAATGGACAATCTTAAACATGGTTTATTTTCGGTTAGTTTGCGAGGCGGATATTTAGCCACAGCGCTGATTAACCGTAAATGGGCATTTTCGTTATACCTTATAAACCGGAACGTCACGAGCGCAACTATTACCCCGCGATGCGTTTACAACTCGTCATCAAAAACCACACATTTCGCTTGTTTTTCTTATCGCCGTAATGATAATCACTATCACAAGAATTTACCTTTCTTTGCATCAGTTGACCGCGATAAACATTTAAGGTGTCTGCATGTTTGTTCCATTTCTCATTATGTTACGCGAAGGCCTGGAAGCGGCCCTCATTGTTAGCCTCATCGCCAGTTATCTGAAGCGAACCCAGCGCGGACGCTGGATTGGGGTGATGTGGATAGGGGTTTTCCTCGCCGCTGCGCTCTGTCTTGGCCTGGGCATTCTGATCAATGAAACCACCGGTGAATTCCCGCAGAAAGAGCAGGAGCTGTTCGAAGGTATCGTTGCCGTGATAGCGGTGGTGATCCTCACCTGGATGGTGTTCTGGATGCGTAAAGTCTCGCGTAACGTGAAGGTGCAACTGGAGCAGGCGGTAGATAATGCCCTGCAGAAGGGAAATCATCACGGCTGGGCGCTGATCATGATGGTCTTTTTCGCCGTGGCGCGTGAAGGCCTGGAATCCGTTTTCTTCCTGCTGGCTGCCTTTCAGCAGGATGTGGGGATCTGGCCACCGCTGGGGGCGATGCTGGGGCTGGCAACGGCCGTGGTGCTGGGTTTCCTGCTCTACTGGGGCGGCATTCGCCTGAACCTGGGGGCCTTCTTTAAATGGACCAGCCTGTTCATTTTGCTGGTGGCCGCAGGGCTGGCGGCAGGGGCGATTCGCGCTTTCCATGAGGCGGGTCTGTGGAACCACTTCCAGGATGTGGCGTTCGATCTTAGCAATGTTCTTTCTACCCATTCACTGACCGGCACGCTGCTCGAAGGGATCTTCGGCTATCAGGAAACGCCAAGCGTCAGTGAAGTGGCGATGTACTTTATCTATCTTATTCCGGCGCTGGCGCTGTTCTTTATGCCATCGCGCCCCAGCGCTCAGCCGTCGCGTACTGCGCCCTGATGTGCTTACTGTAGTTACAACATACTTTTAAAAGGGAAGGGTCATGGCAATTCAATTTCGTCGTAGTGCGTTACAGGTTGGTGTGGCAGCGCTTGTTGCTTCTGCCTTCGCCGCTCAGGCTGCTGATATTCCACAGGTCAAGGTGACGGTGAATGATAAGCAGTGTGAGCCGATGACCATTACGGTCAACAGCGGTAAGACACAATTTATTATTCAGAACCACAGCCAGAAAGCGCTGGAGTGGGAAATTCTCAAAGGCGTGATGGTCGTGGAAGAGCGCGAAAATATCGCGCCGGGCTTTAGCCAGAAAATGACGGCTAACCTGCAGCCGGGTGAATATGACATGACCTGCGGTCTGCTGACCAACCCGAAAGGTAAGCTCATTGTTAAGGGAAATGCCACAGCGGATGCCGCGAAAGGCACGGCCCTGCTGAGCCTGGGCGATGCCATCACCGCTTATAAAGCGTATGTCATCAAAGAGACGGCAGACCTGGCAGCGGGAACCAAAGCCTTTACGGATGCGGTGAAAGCGGGCGATATCGACAAAGCGAAATCCCTGTATGCGCCCACCCGTCAGCACTACGAGCGCATTGAGCCGATTGCGGAGCTGTTCTCCGATCTTGATGGCAGCATTGATGCCCGTGAAGACGATTACGAGCAGAAAGCGGCCGATCCAAAATTCACCGGCTTCCACCGCCTGGAGAAAGCTCTGTTTGGCGATAACTCCACCAAAGGGATGGAGAAGTATGCCGATCAGCTCAACAGCGACGTGCTGGAGCTGCAAAAGCGCATCAGCGAGCTGGCCTTCCCGCCATCTAAAGTGGTGGGCGGTGCGGCCGGACTGATTGAAGAAGTGGCCGCCAGCAAAATCAGCGGTGAAGAAGATCGCTACAGCCACACTGATCTGTGGGATTTCCAGGCGAACGTCGATGGCGCGCAGAAAATTGTTAACCTGCTGCGCCCACAGCTGCAGAAAGAGAACAGCGAGCTGCTGGCGAAAGTGGATGCCAACTTTAAGAAAGTCGACACCATTCTGGCGAAGTACCGCACCAAAGACGGGTTTGAAACCTACGACAAACTGACCGACGCCGACCGTAACGCGCTGAAAGGCCCGATTACCACCCTGGCGGAAGATCTCTCCCTGCTGCGTGGCGTACTGGGTCTGGACTAAGCACGATGAACAAGCATGACGAATACGACGTGGCGGAACCTTCACGTCGTCGGTTGTTGAAAGGGGTAGGGGCGCTGGGGGGCACATTTGCCCTGGCCGGAGGGTGTCCGGTGGCGCATGCGGTAAAACCGCAAAGTGCGCCCGGTACGCTGTCACCGGATGCCCGTATGGAGACGCAGCCTTTCTATGGCGAACATCAGGCGGGCATTCTGACACCACAGCAGGCCTCCATGATGCTGGTGGCCTTTGATTCGCTGGCAAGTGATAAAGCTGACCTGGAGCGCCTGTTTCGCCTGCTCACCACCCGCATCGCGTTTTTGACTGCAGGGGGACCGGCGCCAGAAACGCCAAACCCACGACTGCCGCCTATGGACTCGGGGATCTTAGGGTCGTTCATCGCCCCGGATAACCTGACCATTACGGTGTCGCTGGGCGAATCGCTGTTTGATGAACGTTACGGGCTGGCAAAACAGAAGCCGAAAGCGCTGCAAAAAATGACGCGTTTCCCGAATGACTCGCTGGATGCTGCTCTCTGCCACGGCGATCTGCTCCTGCAGATTTGCGCTAACACGCAGGACACGGTGATCCACGCTCTGCGGGATATCATCAAACACACGCCTGATCTGTTGAGCGTGCGCTGGAAGCGGGAAGGGTTTATCTCTGACCATGCTGCCCGCAGCAAAGGCAAAGAGACGCCGGTGAACCTGCTGGGCTTTAAGGATGGCACCGCCAACCCGGACAGCAGCAACGGCGCGCTAATGAAAGAGGTCGTCTGGGTCACAGCCGATCAGGGTGAGCCTGCCTGGGCCGTCGGCGGGAGCTATCAGGCGGTGCGGGTGATTCAGTTCCATGTGGAATTCTGGGATCGCACGCCGCTTAAAGAGCAGCAGACGATCTTTGGCCGTGACAAGCAGAGCGGGGCGCCGCTTGGCATGAAGCACGAGCATGATGTGCCGGATTACGCCAGCGATCCTAATGGCGATACCATTGCGCTGGACAGCCATATCCGGCTGGCGAATCCGCGCACCAAAGAGACGCAGTCAAGCCTGATGATGCGCCGGGGCTATAGCTACTCGCTGGGGGTGACCAATTCCGGTCAGCTGGATATGGGGCTGCTGTTTGTCTGCTATCAGCACGATCTGGAGAAGGGCTTCCTCACCGTGCAGAAGCGGTTAAACGGCGAAGCGCTGGAAGAGTACGTTAAACCTATCGGCGGCGGCTATTTCTTCGCGCTGCCCGGCGTGCGCGATTCGAACGCCTGGCTCGCGCAAGGGCTGATAGAAGCCTGATAATTGTCCCTGCGATAGTTCGCGGGGACATTATTTTTTCATATGACTATCCCTCTGTTATATTTCTGTAATATACCTGTATGAGACTGTTTTCAACTGCAGGAGCAGTCTTAAAAGTTGCATTCAGGTAAAATAAATGTTGCATTTATGATAATCCCTGATGTACTTAAGATAAGACAGCGGTAGTTCCCGGCAGTGATGCTGAATCACTATGGAGATCGCGAATGGTATCGTCCTGTACTGGACAAGGTAAACACAACAACCGCAGTACCCGGCGCGGAGGCTCAGACTCCGGCAGCGATTTCCTCACCACTAAATTCTCCCCTTCTATTCAGAAACCAGATTCTACCGACGTGCAGAATGGTGCGCGTAGCTATTCTGTATCGTCATCCGGCAAGGCAAGCAATGGCTTACAAGGAAGCCAACCCTCTGATGTTCGTGCGCATAATCGTGCCGAAACTGGCGCGTGTGATGAATACCAACAACTCAAGGTGCTATCCATGGGAAGACAAAAAGCAGTGATCAAAGCTCGTCGCGAAGCAAAACGTGTGCTGAGACGGGATTCACGTAGTCATAAACAGCGTGAAGAAGAATCGGTCACCTCGCTTGTGCAGATGAGTGGCGTAGAAGCAATTGGCATGGCGCGGGACAGCCGTGATAATTCCCCAATTGTGGCGCGCAATGAGGCTCAGGCGCACTACCTGAATGCTATCGAGAGTAAACAGCTCATCTTTGCAACCGGTGAAGCCGGATGCGGGAAAACCTGGATCAGTGCAGCCAAAGCAGCGGAGGCCCTGATCCATAAGGACGTGGAGAGAATTATTGTTACCCGTCCGGTACTGCAAGCTGATGAAGATCTCGGCTTCTTGCCCGGTGACATATCGGAGAAGTTTGCCCCTTACTTCAGGCCCGTTTATGACGTGCTGGTGAAGCGACTGGGTGCATCCTTTATGCAGTACTGCCTGCGACCAGAGATTGGCAAGGTGGAAATCGCGCCGTTCGCCTATATGCGCGGACGTACATTTGAAAATGCGGTCGTCATTCTTGACGAGGCTCAGAACGTGACCGCTGCGCAAATGAAGATGTTCTTAACGCGCCTCGGGGAGAACGTGACGGTTATCGTCAATGGCGATATTACCCAGTGCGACCTGCCATCCGGCGTGAAATCCGGCTTGAGCGACGCCATGTCACGTTTTGAGGAAGACGACATGATTGGGGTAGTACGCTTTACCAAAGAAGATTGTGTGCGGTCGGCGCTGTGCCAGCGCACGCTGGGAGTCTATTCCGACTGACGGTAAAACATCGCCGTTTTACCGCTCACCTGTCATCCCTTCCCGGCGTAATGCCGGGAAGCTTCGTTTATTTCTTCTCACGACTCGCGTCTGGTTGTCTTTTAAAAGATTGCCTGTCTTGCGGAATTCATCATGTCGGTTATTCATTTTTGACGCTGGTTTTTTTATCACGCTCAGCGAAATGTGATGTGTATTTATAATATCCACAAAGTACCCATGAATATCATGATCGCGCTAATTGTTCGCTCAAATTTAAACGTGAATGTTGTCACATAATGTTACTAAGATGTGAAAATTAAGTTGGTGTATTGTGTCTAATTCTCTATGTTTCGTACTGATTCAAACAACATTCTAACAAGAAAATCCCATGGGGAACCGTTTCCCTGGAACATCACGTTGAGGGTCATACATGAACGAACTGGTTGGTGCAATTAACGGTGTTATCTGGAGCCCGGCGTTAATATTTTTATGTCTGGGTGTCGGCCTCTATTTCTCATTACGTAGTCGTTTTTTGCAGTTACGTCATATAAAACATATGATTACCTTGATGTTCCAGGGGCGTCCTACCGATGCTGGCGTATCGTCGTTCCAGGCACTGACGATGACGCTGGCAGGGCGTGTAGGGACCGGGAACATTGCTGGCGTCGCCACCGCTATTACCTTCGGTGGACCGGGCGCACTTTTCTGGATGTGGATTGTGGCGTTTTTGGGGGCCAGCTCTGCGTTTGTGGAATCTACGTTGGGCCAGGTTTATAAAGAAAAAATCAACGGTGAATATCGTGGCGGTCCTGCCTTTTATATTGAAAAAGGATTAGGCGTTAAATGGTATGCATGGTTATTTGCCGTCGTCACCATTTTCTCCTGCGGTTTATTACTGCCAGGGGTACAAGCAAACTCGATTGGTGCCAGCCTGGATATTGCATTTGGGCTTGATCCAAATGTCACGGCAGCATTACTTGCCGTACTGTTAAGTTTTATTATTTTCGGTGGTGTGAAAAGGATCGCCAGTTTTAGCAGTATGGTCGTTCCGTTTATGGCGCTCGGCTATATTATTGTGGCTTGCGTTATTATCGCCATTAATATTACCGAGCTTCCTGGTGTGATTCTGTTGATCTGGAAAAGCGCTTTTGGTCTGGAAGCTGGTTTTGGTGCCATTCTTGGTCAGGCTATCATGTGGGGCGTTAAGCGCGGGGTCTATTCCAATGAGGCGGCGCAAGGTACCGGGCCGCATGCGTCATCTGCGGCGGCAGTGAGCCATCCGGTGAAGCAGGGGCTGGTTCAGGCTTTCTCGGTCTATATCGACACGCTGTTTGTCTGCTCGGCGACCGGGTTTATGCTGTTGATCACCGGTCTGTATAACGTGCAGGGCATTGACGGTGCTGCACTCTACACCGGTATTTCCGGCGTGGCAGCAGGGCCTGGCTATGTGCAGACGGCAATGGAAAGTATGATGCCAGGCTTTGGTAATTACTTTGTTGCTGTTGCGCTGTTCTTCTTTGCCTTCACGACCATTATTGCTTACTACTATATTGCTGAAACTAATATCGCCTTCATCAACCGTAAAATTCACCGTCCATGGCTGACATTCGTGCTCAAATTATGCCTGATGGCTTCAACGGTATATGGCACAGTTCGTACGGCGGATCTGGCATGGGGGCTGGGGGATATTGGGGTAGGGCTGATGGCATGGCTTAACATTATTGCCATTGTGCTTTTACATAAAAAAGCGTTTGCCAGCCTTAAGGATTATGAAATTCAGAATGCGCAGGGGGTGGATCCGCACTTTGACCCGATTCGACTGGGGATTAAAAATGCGGACTACTGGCTGGAAGAGCGTAAAGATGAACCTGCTGCGAATCCAGAACAGACGACTTCTGTCGTGAGAGAGCAGAACGCAGGGAAACTGAACAATTAATCGTGGTAGCCCGTATTGCTATACGGGCTCAGACAGCTGGCAATGTGCGCTTTGTGGGTTTCGCCCGGCGGCGCTACGCTTGCACGGGCCTACGAGGCTTGTCGGCGGGATAAGGCGACTATAAAAGAAAAAAGCCCGTACTTTCGTACGAGCTTTTGTCTTGAATATGGCGGTGAGGGGGGGATTGACTCGCTTCGCTCGCCCTTCGGGCAGCCTGTTCGCTGCGCTCGCAGTCTGTCCAACTGGCTGTCGCCAGTTGTCGAACCCCGGTCGGAGGTTCTCATCCCCCCCTTTCGGAGACTATAAAAGGAAAAAGCCCGTACTTTCGTACGAGCTCTTGTCTTGAATATGGCGGTGAGGGGGGGATTCGAACCCCCGATACGTTGCCGTATACACACTTTCCAGGCGTGCTCCTTCAGCCACTCGGACACCTCACCATATTGTTTTGCTGCCTGACCGCTTGGGGGGCAACGGGGCGCTACTATAGGGAGTTGCGCTAAAACGGTCAAGCAGATTTTCAGCTTTAGTGCGTGTTCGGTTAAGCCTTAATCAGCTTTGGTCACAGCACGCGCGCTTAACGCTGTGAATCGAGCGCTTCGCTGTTTTTCACCACTTCCTGCGCCTTACCGTAGCTCTCGATCAGCAGCTGGTACGCCGGGAAAATGTGCGTGTAGACTTCTGCCCACTCGGCCGCATCTTCACGGTTCCATGTCCGCTGGATCTCAGAGGCAACGGCAGCCGTATCCATTGGCACTACGCCCGCCTGCACCACACGGGCCAGGGTGATCTCCTGCGCCATTTTGCTGTAAGTACCGGACGCATCAATCACCGCAAAGACTTTATAGCCATCCGCTACTGCGCTAATCGACGGAAACGCCATGCAGACGCTGGTGATGGTACCGGCGATAATCAACGTCTTACGTCCGGTGGCTTTAACCGCAGCCACAAATTCCGGGTTATCCCAGGCGTTGATCTCCCCTTTACGTGCCACATACTGTGCATGCGGCGCGTTGGCATGAATTTCCGGGATGAGCGGACCGTTCGGGCCCTGCGGGACGGAAGCGGTGGTGATCACCGGGATGTTCGCAAGCGTCGCGATTTTCGCCAGAGCCGCCGCACGGGCACGCAGCTCTGGCATCGGCATATCGCCGACGGTCTGGAACAGGCCACTCTGGTGGTCGATAAGCAACATCACCGCATCGTTCACATCAATGACCGGACGTGCTCCATTAAAGTTGGCAGGTGTAGACATGTTCATCTCCTTTATTACGGTTAGATCTGGCCGAAACGGCCGGAGTTGAAATCACGAATGGCTTCATTGATTTCGGTTTTACTGTTCATCACGAACGGGCCGTAGCCCTCAATCGGTTCATTCAGCGGCGCACCGGCCATCAGCAGTACTTTGGCATCGCTGCTGGCTTCCAGGTGTAACCTGTCACCTTCCTGACTCATGACCACCAGCTGTGCTTCTCCCGCGTGAGCCGTACCGTTCACCGTGACATGGCCTTCCAGCACCACCAGCGCCGTGCTCCAGCCCTCTGGCTGACTGAGTGTGACGTGGCTGCCCTGGTTGAGGGCAATGTCCCACACGTTCAGCGGCGAGAAGGTATGCGCCGGGCCGCTAACATCGTCGTAGTGACCAGCGATAACCCGCAGCGAGCCGCTGTTGTCGGGCAGCGTCACCACCGGGATATCGGCTTTGGTAATGCTCTGATAGCCCGGCGTGGCCATTTTGTCTTTCGCCGGCAGGTTGACCCAAAGCTGCATCATCTTGAGTTCTCCGCCTTTGTGCGCGAACGCGCTGGAGTGGAACTCTTCATGCAGAATGCCTGCACCGGCTGTCATCCACTGCACGTCGCCTGGACCAATGACGCCGCCTCTGCCGGTGGAGTCGCGATGCTCCACTTCGCCGGAATAGACGATGGTGACCGTTTCAAAACCACGATGCGGATGCTCGCCCACCCCGCGTTTTGTGCCGTCCGCCGGGAAGGTATGCGGGCCTGCGTAGTCCAGCAGTAAGAACGGGCTCAGCGACTCGCCGTGTGTCTGATAAGAAAACATCGAACGCACCGGGAAACCATTGCCAACCCAGTGTTGACGGGGTGCGGTATAGACGCCTGTTACGTTTTTCATGATGAACTCCTGATGTTCTGTTGATGTAATTAGCTTATATTCAGAGTTAATGTTCCGGTAGAGAGTGAAAATGGCATTCACTGTTCTGAAAATAGAACGATGAGGATTTATGCAGGATCTCAATGACTTTGTGTGGTTTGTGAAAGTGGTCGACTACGGTGGTTTTGCTGCAGCAGGGCGGGCACTCGATCTGCCTAAGTCCAGGCTGAGCCGCCGTATTGCGCAGCTTGAAGAGCGGCTCGGCGTGCGGTTAATTCAACGTACAACGCGACAATTTACGGTAACGGAGGTCGGGCAGACGTTCTATCAACACTGCAAAGCCATGATGGTTGAAGCGGAAGCGGCGGAAGAAGCCGTGGCCGCGCTGCAGGCGGAACCGCGCGGTATCGTCAGGCTCACCTGTCCTGTCACGTTGTTGCATGTGCATGTCGGCCCGATGCTGGCGCGCTTTATGGTGCGCTATCCCGGGATCAACCTTCAGCTGGAAGCAACGAACCGGCGGGTTGATCTGGTGGGGGAAGGTGTGGATGTGGCGATCCGCGTGCGTCCCCGTCCGTTTGATGACAGCGATTTGGTATTACGGGTGCTTGCCGACCGGGGACATTGCCTGGTCGCGGGCCCGGCCTTGATTGAACGCCTGGGAAAACCGTCGATGCCGTCAGAACTCAGCGCCTGGCCCGGGTTGAGTATGGGCGAGGGCAAGCATATCCATAAATGGGAATTATGCGGCCCGGAAGGCGCGAAAGCAGAAATCCATTTTACCCCGCGCCTGATTACCACCGACATGCTGGCGCTGCGTGAAGCGGCCATGGCGGGCATCGGTGTGGTGCAACTGCCGATATTGATGGTGAAAGATCAGCTGGCATCAGGAGAGCTGATTCGGGTGCTGGAGGCGTGGGAGCCAAAAAGAGAAGTGATTCATGCGGTTTATCCATCAAGACGCGGATTACTGCCGTCCGTCAGGGCGCTGGTGGATTTTCTTACAGAAGAGTATGCACGGATGGTTGAAGAGTAGTTTTTTGTAGGTCGGGTAAGCGCAGCGCCACCCGACATAGAGAACGCAGGGGGCTCAAGGTTCTCATCCCCCTTTTCGGAGACTATAAAAGAAAAAAGCCCGTACTTTCGTACGAGCTCTTGTCTTGAATATGGCGGTGAGGGGGGGATTGACTCGCTTCGCTCGCCCTTCGGGCAGCCTGTTCGCTGCGCTCGCAGTCTGTCCAACTGGCTGTCGCCAGTTGTCGAACCCCGGTCGGGGATTCTCTTCCCCCCCTTTTCGGAGATTATAAAAGAAAAAAGCCCGTACTTTCGTACGAGCTCTTGTCTTGAATATGGCGGTGAGGGGGGGATTCGAACCCCCGATACGTTGCCGTATACACACTTTCCAGGCGTGCTCCTTCAGCCACTCGGACACCTCACCATATTGTCATCCCGTTGTTGTCGGGACGGGCGCTAATGTAAGGAAAAGCCGAACAGCCGTCAACACACTTTTTCAGTAAATTAGCGCATTTAGACAAACTTCAAACAACATGTTTCTTAAATGTGCTGAAAGCGCCTTTTTTATCGGCAACGCGGTCCGGCGATAAATTTGTTATGCTGGCAATCCAGTTGAAAATGAAAATAAAACAGCGCAAAAAAGGCAGGAATGAGTATGGATATTATCTTCTATCACCCCACTTTTGATACGGCTTACTGGATTAAGGCACTTTCGGCAGCGTTACCGGGGGCGCGCGTGCGTGAATGGAAGCGCGGTGATAACGAACATGCAGACTACGCGCTGGTGTGGCATCCCCCGGTCGAGATGCTCCAGGGGCGCAAGCTGAAGGCCGTTTTTGCCCTCGGCGCCGGTGTGGATTCCATTCTGAGCAAACTGAAAGCGCACCCTGAAATGCTGCCGGAGGAAATCCCCCTGTTCCGCCTGGAAGATACCGGCATGGGCCAGCAAATGCAGGAATATGCCGTGAGTCAGGTGCTGCACTGGTTCCGACGTTTTGACGATTATCAGGCCTTAAAACTGCAATCCCGCTGGGAGCCGCTGCCTGAGTATCAGCGTGAAGATTTTACCATCGGTATTCTCGGGGCGGGCGTGCTCGGCTCAAAAGTGGCCGAAGCGCTGGCACCGTGGGGCTTCCCGCTGCGCTGCTGGAGCCGCAGCCGCAAGAACTATCCTGGCGTTGAGAGTTTTGCCGGAACAGATGAACTCCCGGCGTTTCTGAAGGGGACGCGCGTACTGATCAATCTGCTGCCGAATACGGCGGAAACGGTCGGCATTATTAATAGCGCGCTTATGAATCAGCTGGCGGATCAGAGTTACGTGATGAATCTGGCGCGCGGGGTTCATCTGGTGGAAGCCGATCTCCTAAAAGCCCTTGAGGGTGGCAAGGTGAAAGGCGCGATGCTGGATGTGTACAGCCGCGAGCCGTTGCCGGCAGAGAGCCCGCTGTGGGCACATCCGCGCGTGGCGATGACCCCACATGTCGCCGCCGTGACGCGTCCGGCAGAGGCGGTGGCCTATATTACGCACACCATCAGTGAGATAGAGCAGGGCAACGCGGTGACCGGGCAGGTCGACAGAACGCGCGGCTACTGAGTGAAACCCGGCGTTAGCCGGGTTTTTGCTAATAATCGCAGCAGATAACTGCTATCCTTTGGAAAAACCGCAGAGGAGAGAGAGATGTATCCCGTTGACCTGCATATGCACACCGTCGCCAGCACCCACGCGTATAGCAACCTCCATGATTACATTGCACAAGCGAAGCTCAAGGGCATCAGGCTTTTTGCGATCACCGATCATGGCCCGGATATGGCGGATGCGCCGCACTACTGGCATTTTGTGAATATGCGGATCTGGCCACGCCTGGTGGACGGTATTGGGATACTGCGTGGCATTGAGGCGAACATTAAAAATACCGACGGTGAGATCGACTGCACCGGCCCGATGCTGACATCTCTTGACCTTATTCTCGCCGGTTTCCATGAACCTGTCTTTGCGCCTCAGGATAAAGAAACCAACACCGCGGCGATGATTGCCACCATTGCCAGCGGCAACGTGCATATTATTAGCCACCCTGGCAACCCGAAGTACCCAATTGATATTCAGGCTGTCGCGCAGGCGGCAGCGAAGCATCGCGTGGCGCTGGAGATTAACAACTCCTCCTTCGTGCACTCGCGTAAGGGCAGTGAAGCGAACTGCCGCGAAGTGGCGGCCGCAGTGCGTGATGCCGGCGGCATGGTGGCGCTGGGTTCAGATTCCCATACTGCGTTCACACTGGGTGATTTCAGCGAGTGCCTGAAAGTGCTGAATGATGTTAACTTCCCGGAAGCGCAAATCCTGAACGTGACCCCTCGTCGCATGCTCGATTTCCTTGAGTCGCGCGGAATGGAACCGATTGCCGAATTTGCCGATCTTTAATTGTGTAATGGAATAAAAAAATGAATGAGTTTTCCATCCTTTGCCGCGTGCTGGGTACGCTGTACTACCGCCAGCCTCAAGACCCGCTGCTGGTCCCGCTCTTTACATTAATTCGTGAAGGGAAACTGGCGCAGAACTGGCCGCTGGAACAGGATGATTTACTGGAGCGACTGCAGAAAAGCTGCGACATGCAGCAAATCTCCACAGATTACAACGCGCTGTTTGTGGGGGAAGAGTGCCGTGTTTCACCTTACCGCTCTGCCTGGCAGGAAGGGGCAACGGAAGCGGAAGTGCGCGCTTTTCTTTCAGAGCGCGGCATGCCGCTGACCGACACGCCTGCCGATCATATCGGTACGCTGCTGCTGGCCGCATCCTGGATTGAGGACCACGCCGGTGACGATGAGAACGAAGCCATCGAAACCTTGTTCGAAATGTACCTGCTGCCGTGGGTCGGGACATTCCTTGGGAAAGTTGAAGCGCATGCCACCTCGCCATTCTGGAGAACGCTGGCTCCCCTGACGCGTGACGCCATCGCTGCAATGTGGGATGAGCTGGAAGAAGAGAATGAAGAGTGATCATGATCACATTAGTTCTGCAACGCAACGCATTATCTTGCATATAATGTGCTTCTGATCTCATTTTCATGGCGCGCTTCTGCTAAGATGCGCGCCATGAACATATTACTTTGTATCGCACTCACAACAGGTATCCTCTCCGGACTTTGGGGATGGGTGGCCGTCTCTCTCGGACTGCTCAGCTGGGCTGGATTTCTCGGCTGCACGGCCTACTTCGCCTGCCCGCAGGGTGGGATCAAAGGGCTTTTTATCTCTGGCTGCACGCTGATGAGCGGCGTTATCTGGGCGCTGGTTATCATGAAGGGCAGTGCGCTCGCTCCGCATCTGGAGATCCTCGGCTATATCATGACGGGCGTGGTCGCCTTTTTGATGTGCGTTCAGGCAAAGCATCTGTTGCTGTCGTTTGTACCCGGCACCTTTATGGGGGCGTGTGCCACCTTTGCGGGGCAGGGTGACTGGAAGATGGTGGTCCCCTCGCTGGCGCTGGGGTTGCTGTTTGGCTATGCCATGAAGAACAGTGGTCTGTGGCTGGCGGCACGACGAGAAAAAGCGCAAAACGTGCCAGCGGTGAGTGAATAAAAAAAGGCGAGATAACTATCTCGCCTTTTTTTATGCGCGTCCTGTCAGGATTCCGGAGGAACCGACATATCGCGGTATTTCACCAGTACCGGGTTTTGCACGTCTGCTTTGTTTTGCAGATCCCACAGCCCGCGGTCGATACCATCATTTATCAGGAAGATAACTCCGGTTTCAATGGCTGACATCAGGCACATCATCACCGGCTCGTTAGAGGTATAACCGATTTCACCCTCCAGCAGACGCTGATAGTCAATGAAGCGGAACACCCCGGCCTGCACTTCATAAGAAAGTATGGTTTTGCTGGTGGTTACCGAAGAGAGCACTTCCCCGGTACTGACGTTAACGACACGCAGGTTAACGGCAATTTGGTCGAGCTGATATTGCGTATCTGCACCGATACCAAAATAACGTGCGCCAGCACCGCCAGATTTCACGTTACTTTCGTAACCGATAATCGACCCTTCAATCATAACGTTCGCCGCAGCCAGAGATTGCAGCGGCATGCGGTTATTATCTGCAACGGTACCATTCTCCTGCGCCGCACGAATAATTTTTCGTTCATTTAACAGGTTTTGCAGCCCCTGACGTTCCAGTGGAATAAACCAGCGCGAATCTTTCAGCGCGGTCACCAGCATGGCGGTGGCGCTTTGCGGTACGGCCGTAGAGAAGTTACTTGCCGGGTAAGGTTTAAATTGCCCGGTTTCATCCTGAATGTTGTAGACGGAGACAAATATTTTACCTGTCGGGGCAGGCAAATGGGTTAAATCACGATAACTTTGAGCCCGAGGCATTAATGTCGGTTTTGCAGCTTCTTTAGGTGGAGCAGTTAAACAACCGCTCAATAAGCACACTGCAACAAGTATCAGGAAGCGCTGCATGATCGTTGTCCTTATTTTGGGGTTGTTCAAAAGTCAGTCGAGTTATTTTGTAAACCGGAAACCTGAATGGTTGAGGTTTTTCCGGTTTTACGATCGGTAACGTTCAACTGGAGCTGCCCGTCCCTGTTGGCGATATCGACAATGAAGTCATTGGTCACCATGCGGCCGGGTTTGCCGGTGTTGATATTGGTCAGCAAACCGCCCAGAATTTGCGACTGGATCGCCTGGGTGAAGTTGTCCAGTGCAGATGGCGTATCCACGCTAAAATCCTTGAAGCTGGGATCTTTATAAGAATTTTGCGCCTGGGCTTCATTCAACATGAACGCCCCATTATTCGGGTTACCACCAAAGTTGGGATTACGGAACTGGAATGTCATATTCCCGGCCCAGCTTAATGGGGTGATGAGCATTATCGAAACAACTGCATATGCAATACGCATGACAGCCTCCGGATATAGGTTCGCTAGAACTCGTCTTTTGCTAAATCTCTTGTGCTTAATAGCGCTTTGTCTATTTGCATGCGATTAATAGCGTCTTCTGATTGCGCCAGCGCCAAGGCTACGTTTTTATCGAAGTCTATTTTGGTGGGAAATAAAAATGTTTGATAAATAACGAACTGATTAGCCGTTATTGTTATCCAACTTCCCCATCGTGCACTGGGCCGCTCGTTGATTGTTATATTTCCAGGATACGTACTGTCCCATTTATCACTGAAGGCACGATAAAAATTGTGTCCGACAGAAGAGACAGTATGGTCCGTTAACAATCCGGGAACTTCGACCTCGACGGCCTTCAGGTTCCCGGCAGCGAGCAGAAAGCCCGCTGCGGCAATCCAACTCATGGTGCGTTTCATGTGATTAACGCCTGAGGTTATCGTTTGCCCATGAAACCGCCTGAGTTCGGTTTTTAACAGCTATCTTCTTGAAAAGATTATAAAGGTGCGTCTTTACCGTATTTTCGCTGATAAATAACGAACGGGCGATTTCAATATTTGAAGCACCAATGCGCAATTTGTTCAGGATCTCTTTCTCGCGGTGCGTTAGCAGTGCTGACTCTGAACTGTTGTAGCGGTAATTTCCGGAGTGCGTGATAAGGTAGCTGGCCAGCTTTTGCGAAAAATAACACTCTCCTCGCAAGATACCTTGCAGGCCTTCTACCACCCGATTCTCTTCTTCAGTGACGTAGAACACGCCATTGATTTGCGGCCAACTTTCAATGTCCCGGAAAGGATACTCGTCAGGCGTATTCAATAATAACACGCGGATGTTATTGTTTTTCCTGCTCAAAGTATCTTGCCAGTAATGGATGAGCTTTTTATCCGCTTCCATCATATCGAAAAGAATAATGCAGCCAGGTGCAATATCATCGAAAGAACGTTGAATATTATGCAATTTCCCGTTCAGTGATAAAGATTGCTTTAAATGTTGTAATAAAGCGGTCGCCTGCAAAGAAGGTTTTGTGATCAACAGTAATGTATGACCATGTAAACTATGGACTTCATTATACATGATGAAACCCCACTTTTTATGACACCTGGCAGTTGTCCTCCTGCGAAAAGAGGACACCAGAAGTACTGACAGATGTTGCGCTGCTGTGTGTAGAATCAAACCATAACCTCCACAGGGGAGGAAAATATAAAACGAATTTCGTACTTCTAATTTCAATCTAGCTTTTACGAAGTTTAAAGCAAGTGTTAAACGTGTAACAAAATGTAAAAATAAATATTAATTTATGAATGCGTACCTTCTTGAAAGCCTTTAATTGATGAAAAAGTTGTACAGCTAAATAATGCTGCACAGATTTTAAAAATCATACAAATATTAGTATGTGACTGATTTTAATGTTTTTATGCTATTCTTTTTCAGAAATTTTAAAGTATGAGTTTCAAAAAAAATCTAACCTACGGAATGCATGCCGCTTCGCCTTAAGAAATCGCGTCCTGTGTCACACGTTAACGTTAATGTCATCCTGTCGTTACGTTTAACCCTTCCTCTCTCGCGTCGGAACAGCCGCTGCGATGTTTCACCCATTTGCGAGGGATAAGGCTTTATAAAAATTAAATGGCTTCGCTTATCGCTATTTTTGTTCAGGGATTACTACTTTGAGGTGACCTGAAAAATAAAAATAAGCCGCGCGGGTGAGATATTTAACGTGTTTTGGCAGACATACTCTTCACCGTAACGACGCGTTAACAAAATATGCGTTGTTCTAACCTGAAGTCTTTTAAAACAGCCAGGTCCAGGGTGGCAACATGAAAAACACATCGTTATTTATGATGTTTACATTACTGGGAGCGCCTGGGGTTGTCACCGCGGCGAATTCAGATTTGGCTACCTCTGAATATAACTTTGCGGTAAATGAATTAAGCCGTACATCATTAAATCAGGCAGCCATTATTGGTCAACAGGGTGTACTTAATGACGCTCAGGTGCGCCAGGACGGTTCAAAATTATTGTCCATCGTTTCCCAGGATGGGTCAGGTAACAGGGCGCGGGTTGAACAATCAGGGACTTATAATATTGCGTATATTGCTCAGAGCGGCTTTGCGAATGATGCAGATATTACGCAGGACGGATTTGGTAATAGTGCGAAAATTATCCAGAAAGGGTCGGGTAATAGGGCAAGCATCACGCAGTACGGTACACAGAAAAACGCAGTTGTAGTGCAAAAACAGTCGCAAATGGCAATTCGCGTTATTCAACGTTAGTTATTCGCGGCGACTTTAATCAATCCGATGGGGGTTTTACCATGAAATTTATCAAAGTGGCAGCTCTTGCAGCAATCGTCGTTTCTGGTAGTGCTATGGCCGGTCTCATTGATCAAGGTGGCTGGGGCCATGGACACGGTCATGGCCATGGTCAAGGCGGTAATGGCCCAAATTCAACCCTGAATATTTACCAGAACGGTGGCGGTAACTCAGCTGTCGCCTTGCAGACCAATGCCAGAGATTCAACGCTGTCTATTAGCCAGAGCGGTGGCGGTAATGGCGCAGATGTTGGACAAGGTTCTGACGACAGCACCATCTCTCTGACTCAGAATGGTTTTGCCAACAGCGCAACGCTTGATCAATGGAACAGTCACGACTCCACAATGAATGTGAGCCAGTACGGTGGATTTAACGGCGCAATGGTTGATCAGACTGCGTCTAATTCTACGGTCAATGTTACCCAGATTGGTTTTGGTAACCACGCTGCAGCTTATCAGTATTAATACTGAAATCTGTGCTACAAAAAAACAGGGCCTCAGCCCTGTTTTTTTTCGGGAGTGCATCATGAATACCTTAATTCTCCTTGCCGCGCTTTCCAGTCAAATAACGTTTAACACATCGCAGCAGGGCGATATGACCACCATTATTCCCCAGGTTACGCTGACAACGCCGTGTGATTGTCTGGTACAAATCGTGGCTGAACGGGAAGGGCAGAGTGGCCAAAGTACATCACGCCAGCAAAACAGGCTTTTTATCCCCGCTAATCAGACGATCGATTTAATGCGGCTGAGTTTAAATATTGGTACGGGGGATACGGTGAACATTATTGTCACCGTCTCTGATGGTAAATCGCTTCATTTATCACAGCAGTGGTCACCGCCGGAGAAGAGGCTTTAATCATTCATAAAATCAATGATTTGCCAATATGGCAGGCCTTCACCGTTGAGCTATGCTGATAACAGGAACTGAGCAACTAAGTTCCGGAACGTGAAACTACGTTTGCTTTAATGGAGCGCTTTTACCCCTCAAGGACGATTTTCATTGAGGAGTACATACACGTGACCAAATATATCGCTCAACTCGCTTCTGGTTTTAGTCTGCTCGTTTCTCTTTTTGTAACCCCGGTTTTTGCGGCGACGGTTGTTGAGGGTGGGGTCATTCATTTTCGCGGCGCGATTGTCGCCGACCCCTGTGAAGTGACTGCACAAACGCGGCAGTTTGCGTTGTCATGCCCGGAAAATAACCGGATTCATACGCGCATGGTCAGTTATGAAGATGCACTTAATGGCCATGTGACCGATACCAGCCTCGCCACCCTCAGCATGAAGTACCTCAATCCTGAAAAAACGCTCGCGGTGGTACAAATTCAGTACCGCTGATGTGTGCTCTTCCGCTTTACGGCGGAAGAGGTTTTTCCCGATAGTTTTTTCTCTCGGGTACCTCTGCGATACACTTAAGAAAATGGCGGGAAGCAGAGGGTATTTATGAAACCGCAAATTGACGTTATTCATGGCGATATTACGACGATGCACGTTGATGTGATCGTCAATGCAGCCAATCCGTCACTGATGGGCGGCGGTGGCGTGGATGGCGCTATCCACCGGGCTGCCGGACCGCAACTGCTGGAAGCCTGCAAGACTGTGCGTCAGCAACAGGGGGAGTGCCCACCGGGTCATGCCGTTATTACGCTTGCGGGCGATCTTCCCGCGAAAGCGGTGATTCATGCCGTGGGGCCAGTATGGCATGGCGGCGATCGGCACGAGGCGAGTATCCTCGAAGAGGCCTACCGAAACTGCCTGCGTCTGGCCGCTGATAATGGCTATAAAACCATGGCGTTTCCGGCCATCAGCACCGGAGTGTATGGCTATCCGAAAGCTGCCGCAGCGACGATTGCGGTAGACACCGTGTATCGTTACCTGTCGCTTAAACCGATGCCCGAAAAAGTGACATTTGTCTGTTTCGATGAGGAGACACTGCATCTTTATCAGCGGCTGTTGACCCAGCGCGGACAGGAATTAGAGACCTGAAACACACGCGGCGCACTGAGTGCGCCGTGTTTTTTTATGATGCTCTT
The DNA here is from genome assembly GCF_028737495.1 of Enterobacter cloacae complex sp. 2022EL-00981. NCBI lineage: Bacteria > Pseudomonadati > Pseudomonadota > Gammaproteobacteria > Enterobacterales > Enterobacteriaceae > Enterobacter > Enterobacter cloacae complex sp. 2022EL-00981. Next base: position 88,955 of record NZ_JAQZRK010000016.1, on the reverse strand, counting down.
ACCTGCGGTTTCCCGGAGAAAAGGAAACGCAGAAGCGGTATCCGCAGGTGGATTTCGTAAAGCACGATGGCGATTCCAATCACAAAGACCAGCCCGGTAAAGAAGCCCAGCGTGTTGGAGGCGATATGCGGTGTGATATAGGCCCCGAAGAACAACGTCAGAGGGTGGTGCACCAGATAGATAAACAGCGAAGCATTGACGAAATAGGTGACGCGGCTGGACTTAAAATTAAGCAGCCGGTGGCCCAGCGCAAAGACCACATTCACCATCCACAGGCCCAGCAGCATGGTAATGACGCTCTCGGTTTCATACATCCACGCATCGCCGCTGCCGTAGCGCTGATTTAACAGATAGGCCGCAAACGCGATGGCGGCACCAAAAGCACACCACGGTGAGGGCGTCGTAAACAGCGACTTAAGCTTCGGATAAATAAAGGCCAGCGCCCCGATTAAAAAGAAGGGGATGTAGAACAGCGACTGCATCACCACAAAATTGAATAATCCGTCGCTCAGAATCGGCGGATAAACAATAAACAGCGTCCGTCGCACTGCCGCATAGGCGATGCCCAGCAGCAAAAAGAGCAGCGAAAGTTTTACCAGGGTGATACTGGCGAAAAAGGCGTTAGCTTTGTCGCTTAAATGGCGGCGAAAGCGGCTAAAAATCAACACGCTGACCGTGGTAAGGACCACCAGCACCAGCAGGAACCAGAGGTGGGACACCAGCTCCCAAACCAGGGTGTTGTATTTTTCGTACAGCGACAGATTAGGCCAGTTCTCCGCCTTACCCTTTACGTACTGCAACATGATGAACTGCGGCAGCGTCAGCAGAGGAATGGCGGTGAGCATCGGAATGCCGACGCGCTCCACGCGCACTTTCCACCAGCGCTTGATGGGGTAGCGCAGAAACAGCATATAAGAGAAATAACCTGAAATGACAAAAAACACCTGCATGCGGAAGGCGTGAATAAAGTCATTAAACAGCGTCAGCCACCAGGAGGGCATTTGACTATTAACATGCCAGGTGTGGCTGGAGTAAATCAGTGAAATGTGGAAGGGGATCCCCAATAGCATCAGCCATGCCCGGATCGAGTCGAGGAAGTATTCACGTTCTACAGGTGTTGTGCTCATATAACTTTGTGCATTCTCAGACTTTTCGCCTTATCCCTAAGACTCATAATGGTTACATTCGAAGCCAACCCTACACCAAGACCGACACCCTGTCTCCAGGATAAGCACGCAAAGTGAAAAGCGGGTTCTTTCATTTGCTTAATCCCTGAGCCAGCGAGCTGAACAAAGCGGTGATAATGTTGTCGGATTGCCTGAGTTTCCATTAAAATGGATCGGATCGATATAAGCACACAAAGGGGGAAGTGCTTACTTATTATGAAACATAAACCACAGATGATGAAAATGCGTTGGTTGGGTGCTGCAGTGGTGTTATCCCTGTATACCTCATCGGCACTGGCCTTTAACATCGACGATGTCGCAAAACAGGCAAAATCGATGGCAGGCAAGAGCTACGAAGCGCCGAAAAGTAACTTGCCCTCCGTTTTCCGCGACATGAAATATGCGGACTATCAGCAGATCCAGTTCAATCACGATAAAGCGTACTGGAACAATATTAAGACCCCGTTCAAGCTTGAGTTTTATCATCAGGGTATGTACTTCGACACCCCTGTAGCCATCAATGAAGTGACGGCAACGGCGGTACGTAAAATCAAATACAGCCCGGATTACTTCAATTTTGGCGATGTGCAGCACGACAAAGATACGGTTAAAGATCTGGGCTTTGCAGGCTTCAAGGTGCTTTACCCGATCAACAGCAAAGATAAAAACGACGAAATCGTCAGCATGCTCGGCGCCAGCTACTTCCGCGTTATTGGCGCGGGACAGGTGTACGGGCTTTCTGCGCGCGGCCTGGCTATTGATACCGCGCTGCCATCAGGTGAAGAATTCCCACGTTTCCGCGAGTTCTGGATCGAACGTCCAAAACCAACGGATAAACGTCTGACTATCTACGCACTGCTGGATTCCCCGCGTGCAACGGGCGCGTACCGCTTTGTGATCATGCCAGGGCGTGACACGGTGGTTGACGTGCAGTCTAAAGTCTACCTGCGCGACAAAGTGGGTAAACTGGGCGTTGCGCCGCTGACCAGTATGTTCCTGTTTGGGCCGAACCAGCCGTCACCGGCGACCAACTTCCGTCCTGAACTGCATGATTCCAACGGCCTGTCTATTCATGCCGGTAACGGTGAGTGGATCTGGCGTCCGCTGAACAACCCGAAACATCTGGCTGTCAGCAGCTTTGCGATGGAAAACCCGCAAGGTTTCGGCCTTCTACAGCGTGGCCGTCAGTTCTCTCGTTTTGAAGATCTGGATGACCGCTACGACCTGCGTCCAAGCGCGTGGGTGACCCCGAAAGGTGACTGGGGCAAAGGGAAGGTTGAACTGGTTGAAATCCCAACCAATGATGAAACCAACGATAACATCGTCGCTTACTGGACGCCGGATCAGCTGCCGGAAGCCGGGAAAGAGATGAACTTCAAATACACGATCACCTTTAGCCGTGACGAAGACAAACTGCATGCGCCGGATAACGCGTATGTCATGCAGACTCGCCGTTCAACGGGTGACGTGAAACAGTCTAACCTTATCCGTCAGCCTGACGGTACCGTCGCTTTCGTGGTGGACTTCACCGGCCAGGACATGAAGAAACTGGCGCCGGATACTGCCGTGACCGCCCAGGCCAGCATCGGTGATAACGGTGAGATCGTTGAGAACACCGTACGTTACAACCCGGTAACGAAAGGGTGGCGTCTGACCCTGCGCGTGAAAGTGAAAGATCCGAAACAGACCACTGAAATGCGCGCTGCGCTGGTCAGTAACGATCAGCCGCTGAGTGAAACCTGGAGCTATCAGCTACCTGCCAATGAATAATACATCTGAATATATTGATGCCATGCCGCTGACGGATATCGAAAAAGCGGCACTGCCTGAGAGCGACATCCGCGCGGTACATGCCGCGCTGGATGGGGAACATCGTCAGTTTTCACGTGATGACGATTCTCCGCTGGGGTCAGTGAAGGCACGTCTGGAGCAGGCATGGCCGGACTCGCTGGCAGAAGGGCAGTTGATTAAAGACGACGAAGGACGCGATCAGCTTCAGGCGATGCCGAAAGCAACGCGTTCTTCCATGTTCCCCGACCCCTGGCGTACCAACCCGGTTGGCCGCTTCTGGGATCGCCTGCGCGGGCGTGACGTGACGCCGCGCTATCTGTCGCGTCTGACAAAAGAAGAGCAGGCCTCCGAACAGAAATGGCGTACCGTGGGGACGATCCGTCGCTACATCCTGCTGCTGCTGACCCTGGCGCAGACGGTTGTCGCAACCTGGTACATGAAGACGATTCTGCCTTACCAGGGCTGGGCGCTGATCAACCCGGCAGACATGATGGGCCAGGATATCTGGGTCTCCTTCATGCAACTGCTGCCGTATATTCTGCAAAGTGGCATTCTTCTGCTGTTCGCCGTTCTCTTCTGCTGGGTCTCGGCCGGTTTCTGGACCGCGCTGATGGGCTTCCTGCAACTGCTGATGGGACGAGACAAATACAGCATTTCGGCGTCTACGGTCGGGGATGAACCCCTGAATCCTGAGCACCGCACGGCGCTGATTATGCCTATCTGTAACGAAGACGTTGACCGCGTATTCGCGGGGCTGCGCGCAACCTGGGAGTCCGTTAAGGCGACCGGTAACGCCGCCCATTTCGACGTCTATATCCTGAGCGACAGCTACAATCCGGACATCTGCGTTGCCGAGCAAAAAGCCTGGATGGAGCTGATTGCAGAAGTACAGGGCGAAGGTCAGATCTTCTACCGTCGCCGCCGTCGTCGTGTGAAGCGTAAAAGCGGTAACATCGATGACTTCTGCCGTCGCTGGGGTAACCAGTACAGCTACATGGTGGTGCTGGACGCCGACTCGGTGATGAGCGGTGATTGTCTGAGCGGTCTGGTGCGTCTGATGGAAGCTAACCCGAACGCGGGTATCATCCAGTCTTCGCCAAAAGCGTCCGGCATGGACACGCTTTACGCGCGTTGCCAGCAGTTTGCCACCCGTGTTTACGGGCCGCTGTTTACTGCCGGTCTGCACTTCTGGCAGTTGGGTGAGTCCCACTACTGGGGTCACAACGCCATTATCCGCGTGAAGCCGTTTATTGAGCACTGTGCGCTGGCACCGCTGCCGGGCGAAGGTTCGTTTGCCGGCTCGATTCTGTCGCACGACTTCGTGGAAGCGGCGCTGATGCGTCGTGCAGGGTGGGGCGTCTGGATTGCCTACGATCTGCCTGGATCCTATGAAGAACTGCCGCCGAACCTGCTGGATGAACTTAAGCGTGACCGCCGCTGGTGTCACGGGAACCTGATGAACTTCCGTCTGTTCCTCGTGAAAGGGATGCACCCGGTTCACCGTGCGGTGTTCCTGACCGGCGTGATGTCTTATCTCTCCGCGCCGCTGTGGTTTATGTTCCTGGCGCTGTCCACGGCTCTGCAGGTGGTGCATGCGCTGACTGAGCCGCAGTACTTCCTGCAGCCGCGTCAGCTGTTCCCGGTGTGGCCACAGTGGCGCCCGGAGCTGGCGATAGCGCTGTTTGCCTCCACCATGGTGCTGCTGTTCCTGCCGAAGCTGCTCAGTATCATTCTGATCTGGTGCAAAGGCTCGAAGGAGTATGGCGGTTTCTGGCGGGTAACGGTTTCACTGCTGCTGGAAGTGCTGTTCTCCGTGCTGCTGGCACCGGTGCGTATGCTGTTCCATACCGTGTTTGTGGTCAGCGCGTTCCTGGGCTGGGAAGTGGTCTGGAACTCACCGCAGCGTGATGATGACTCCACGCCGTGGGGAGAAGCCTTTATGCGTCACGGCTCGCAGTTGCTGCTGGGTCTGGTGTGGGCTGCTGGGATGGCATGGCTGGATCTGCGCTTCCTGTTCTGGCTGGCGCCGATTGTCTTCTCGCTGATCCTGTCGCCGTTTGTGTCGGTCATTTCAAGCCGCTCAACGGTTGGCCTGCGTACCAAACGCTGGAAGCTGTTCCTGATCCCGGAAGAGTATTCGCCGCCGCAGGTGCTGGTGGATACTGACACCTATCTGGAGCAGAACCGCCGTCGTACGCTGGATGATGGCTTTATGCACGCGGTGTTTAACCCGTCGTTTAACGCCCTGGCAACGGCAATGGCTACCGCGCGTCACCGTGCCAGTAAGGTGCTGGAGATTGCCCGCGATCGTCACGTTGAACAGGCGCTGAACGAGACGCCAGAGAAACTTAACCGCGACCGCCGTCTGGTGCTGTTAAGCGATCCGGTGACTATGTCGCGTCTGCACTACCGTGTGTGGTCTTCCCCGGAGCGCTACTCCTCGTGGGTGAACTACTACAACGATCTGAAGCTTAACCCGCTGGCGCTGAAGGCGAAGTAAGTGGCAACGTAGGGCGGGTAAGCAATGTGCCACCCGCCAGATAAAATACCGGCTTAAACGCCGGTATTTTTTTAGAGGTAACGGATGAAAATAATCATCGTCGTCATGATGGTATGTCTGCTGAGCGGCTGCGGCAGCATCATCAGTCGCACCATTCCGGGGCAGGGCCACGGGAATCAGTACTATCCGGGCGTAAAATGGGATGTCCGGGATTCCGCATGGCGCTACCTGACGGTGCTCGATCTGCCGTTCTCGCTGATTTTCGATACGCTGTTGTTGCCCATCGATGCCAGCCACGGCCCCTATGAGTAGCGGTAATTAACGCTCGTCCCATTCGTCAGCTGCGGTTTGACCTTCTTCCGTATCCAGCGGTGGCTCGAGCTGAAATTCACCCTCATCCCACTCGTGCAGGGTGTTCTCTTCCAGCCACTCCTGACGCAACTCAATTTCGTCATAGTCACCATCAAAGACGGCCTGAGCTCCTTCACCGCTCAGGATCGGCAAACATTCGCCTTCTTCACCTTCGTCAGCAAAGAATTCGGCCTGCCACATAATATCTCCGTCCTGAAGGACATACTTTTGGATGTTGAGTTGTTGCACGTCCGCATCTTCTTCATCAACGCCGGGGTTATCGGCGAGGAACTCTTCACGAGCGGCATCAATAGCTTCTTCCAGCGTGGCGTACATGGTCATTGGTGTCTCCCTGTTTTCCAGAAGGTTTCAGGGAAAGAATAGCTGAATATCTGATTCTGCAAGTATGAATGCGAAAATAAGCCGTCACGTATTTGTCTTATTCCGCCACCGGCCGTAATGTCCGGGATAAACTGAACCACGAGTAAACCGCATTAAACAGCACTACGCACGCCGTGACGATAAACACGGCGCGAAAACCGAAGCTGGCGGAAACCGCGGCTCCGACAAGCGGGCCGGTGACGTTGCCGATGTCGCGAAATGACTGGTTGTAGCTAAAGATACGCCCGGCGATCTGGTTCGTGGAGTTGTAAACCAGCAGGGTCTGAACGGCGGGCAGTAACGCCCCGTCGGCGGCACCCAGCAAAAAGCGCAGAACGCCCAGCTGCCAGGGTGAATGCACCATCGACATGGGAATGAGCAGCAGCACGGAGATCACCAGCGCACAAATCAGGATCTTTTCCGGGCCGACGCGGTCTCCCAGTTTCCCTAACCTCGGGGCGCTAAGCAGCGCCGCCACGCCGGGTACGGAGGCAATCAGCCCGCTGATAAACGCAATGTTGCTCACGTTACCGGCCAGATCGCGAACGTACAGCGTCAGAATAGGGGCAATCGAACCGGTCGCGACCTGAATAATCAGGGTCGTCACGAACAGGCTCAGTACCAGTCTGGGGTTTTTGAGTGAAGCCAGCACATCCCGTGCGTGGAGCATCTCTTTTTTGGCGACGGGGGTGAAGTTTTCACGAATGCAGATCAGCGTAACGATAAAGCAGAGGAACAACACGCTGGCAGTAATGAAAAATACCGGGCGCAGGCCATAGCTGTCCGCCAGCAAGCCGCCCGCCAGAGGCCCCAGCAAGGCGCCGCTGACGCCACCGGTTGAGAGCGTCCCGAGCGCCCAGCCGCTTTTATGACGCGGGATCTGGGTGGCGATCAGCGCATTCGCGTTGGGAATAAATCCTCCCAGCAGGCCAAGTAGTGCGCGCAAAATCAGAAACTGCCAGACGTTCTGCGCCACACCCATTAACGCCATGATGATGGCCATTCCCAGCGCCGAGCGCAGCAGCATGATTTTACGCCCTTTACGGTCGGCAAGGCCGCCCCAGAACGGCGAAGCAATGGCGGAGAAGAGGAAAGTGATGCTGAACACCAGACCAGACCACATATTGAGCGCACTGTGGCCCGTCACGCCCAGTTGTTCAACGTACAGGGGCAGAAAGGGCATCACGAGGCTAAACGCCGCGCCGGTAAGAAAACAGCCAAGCCAGGCAACCGTAAGGTTACGTTTCCAGTTTATGGGGGCATCTGAGGGTGACATAACAATCCGCATAATGAGGTGCAGCGCACCGTAAGGCATGAAGTAATAAGCCTGCTAATTATGCGCCTGGGTTATGATTGCCGCAATGAGGGAGAGCTTTTAAAGCTAAAACAGGGAGCGGCCCAAAGGGCCGCAGGGGGAATTAATAGCGGGACGGCGTGCCTTCTGGCCGCGTTTTAAAGCGGCGGTGCAGCCACATGTACTGCTCCGGTGCGAGCATAATGCATTTCTCGACAATGCCGTTCATCCAGCGTGCGGTGGTTTCAGCATCATCCAGTGGAGGCGCCAGTTCGGGCTCCAGCATAATCAATTCGTAACCCGAACCATCCGGTTTGCGGCGCGGAACAAAAGGGACGATGGCGGCTTTGGACATGCGTGCCAGCATCCAGGTGCCCGTGGTGGTGGCCGCCTCTTCAACGGCAAAGAACGGAACAAATACGCTGGATTGCGGGCCGTAGTCGTGATCGGGGGCATACCAGACCACTTCACCTGATTTGAGGGCGCGGATCATACCCTTCAGATCCTTACGGTCGATCATGCTTTTGTTGGACCGCATACGGCCATTGGTCTGGATCAGATCAATAACCGGGTTGTCGTTTGGACGATAAACCCCAATGCCGGGCGCCTGCATACCGAACATACGGGCGCCGATTTCCAGGGTCAGAAAGTGTACGCCAATCAGCAGCACGCCCGTCTGATTCGCCTGCAGCGAATGTACCGGCTCCATCCCCGTACCGGCAACGACGCTCCAGCGTGCCATGCGTTTGTCCGGCCAGAACCACGCCATTCCTGTTTCCATCAGCCCCATGCCGACAGACTCAAAATTCCTAGTCACCATGTCATGACGTTCAGCCTCGCTCATGTCCGGGAAGCACAGTTCAAGGTTGCGGTAGGCGATTCTGGCGCGACGCTTCATAAACATTTGCGCAAGACGACCCATGCTTTTGCCCAGACGGAAAATAACCGGGTAGGGGAGTTGGACCAGAAGCCATAAAAAGCCAATGCCAAGCCAGGTCAACCAATAACGAGGATGCAAAAGGGTGACGGTAAATTTCGGTAATTGGGTCATGTCGGTCCTGTTTTCTAACGTCCTGAAGGTCTTAGTGTCTCATTTTTTACTACATAGCCAAAATGTCTGATGTCGAAACGCGCGCTAATGCAGCAAATGTTATGACGCATAGTTCAGGCTGACAGAAATGTAGCGTAAATTGTGTGGATGTAAATTGTTATTGTTTGCTATATGATGCCGACCGATTTTCCTTTCTCAATAACGATTGCAGGACTTGTACACCATGCCAGTGTTACACAACCGCGTATCGAATGAGATGTTGAAAGCGCGTATGTTGGCTGAAACCGAACCGCGCACGACCATCTCATTCTATAAATACTTCACGATCAACGATCCGCAAGCGACCCGCGATGAGCTCTATAAAGCCTTCACCGCGCTGAACGTCTTTGGGCGCGTCTATCTGGCGCGTGAAGGTATCAACGCCCAGATCAGCATCCCGGAAAGCAACGTGAGCGCCTTCCGCGATTTTCTTTACGGCTTCGATCCGGCGCTGAACGGCTTACGCCTGAATATCGCCCTGGACGATGACGGTAAATCATTTTGGGTGCTGCGTATGAAAGTGCGTGAGCGCATCGTGGCAGACGGCATTGACGACCCGGCCTTCAACCCGGCCGACGTGGGGGAATACCTGAAGGCGGCGGAAGTCAATGCGATGCTTGATGACCCTGACGCGGTATTCATCGATATGCGTAACCACTACGAATATGAAGTGGGCCATTTCGAGAACGCAATGGAAATCCCGGCCGACACCTTCCGCGAGCAACTGCCGAAAGCGGTTGAGATGATGCAGGAACATAAAGATAAGAAAATCGTTATGTACTGCACCGGTGGTATTCGCTGCGAAAAAGCCAGCGCGTGGATGAAACATAACGGATTTAATAAGGTCTGGCATATCGAAGGCGGTATCATCGAGTATGCCCGCCGTGCCCGTGAGCAGGGGTTACCGGTGCGTTTTATCGGTAAAAACTTTGTCTTTGACGAGCGAATGGGTGAGCGTATTTCAGAAGACGTGATTGCCCATTGCCACCAGTGCGGCGCACCGTGCGATACCCACACCAACTGCAAAAATGACGGTTGTCATCTGCTGTTTATTCAGTGCCCGGCGTGCGCAGAGAAATTTAACGGCTGCTGTAGCGAATTGTGCAGTGAAGAGAGCATGCTGCCGGAAGAGGAGCAGCGCCGCCGTCGTGCGGGACGTGAAAACGGCAATAAGATTTTTAATAAATCCCGTGGTCGCCTGAATACCAAACTGGGTATTCCTGACCCGGAATGATAATGACGCCCGGCAACGTCAAACCCTGCCGGGCGTGTTTATTATGCCTTCTGCTGAACACCTTCAACGGAAATAATCAGTTCTACGTCCTGAGACGCCGGACCCAAATCCGTGGTGATATTAAAATCTTTCAGATGAATTTTCCCTGCGGCTTCAAAACCTGCGCGTTTGCCACCCCACGGATCGTCACCCTGGCCGAGTAATTTGGCTTCCAGGGTCACCGGTTTCGTGACGCCATTGAGCGTGAGATTACCGGTAATATTCAGCTTCTCACCTTCTTTCTTCACCTCGGTCGACGTAAAGGTCGCCTGTGGGAATTTTGATACATTCAGGAATTCCGCACTACGCAAATGTTTATCGCGCTCTGCATGGTTGGTGTCGACGCTATTCGTATTAATGGTCACATTGACCTTATCGGCGGCAGGATTTTTATCGTCAAAGGTGAATGTGCCGTCAAAATCTTTAAAGGTACCGTACAGCCAGCTATAACCGAGGTGCTGAATACGGAAATTGACGAAAGCATGCTGGCCTTCTTTATCAATTTTATAATCAGCCGCCACGGCAGAACCGGTGGTGAATAACAGAGAACCTAATGCGATACCCAGCAGGTGTTTTTTCATTTTATGCTCCAGAGTCAACTGACGAACGGCCAAGCATGCGCTTTAACGTATCGTCTTTATCGATGAAATGGTGTTTAAGGGCGGCAAGCCCGTGCAGCACAGACAGGATCACCACGCTCCACGCGAGCCAGAGATGCACCACGCCTGCGGTATCGGCCTGAACCCCTGCGTCAGAGAGCGTGGCCGGAACCTCAAACAGGCCAAAGACGTTAATCGGCTTACCGTCTGCAGTGGAAATGAGATAGCCGCTAATCAGAATGGCGAACAGCAGGATATAGAGCGTAACGTGCGCGGCAACCGCGCTGACACGCGTTAATTTATTGTGGGTTTTGGGCGCGGCGGGCGGCGGGGAAATGTGACGCCAGATCACGCGAATAACCAACGTCATCATCAGCAGGATGCCGATGCTTTTATGCAGTTCTGGTGCCTGGTGATACCAGCCGTCGTAATAACTGAGCGTCACCATCCACAGACCCAGTCCGAACATTGCATAAACGGTAAGAGCAACTATCCAGTGTAAACACATGGATATTATTCCGTAGCGCTGAGAGGAGTTACGCAATTGCATCAGAATGACCATTCGAAGAAAAACAGAATAGTAAAAATGAACGGGAATAAATGATATTGCAACTGAAATAATTGAATATAGATTTTTATTTTATTTATTTCAGCGGTTTTGAAAATGATCCGCAAATGTAATTCAATCGCTTCGTCCAAGGCGGAATAAGCAGCAAGCAAAAGATTAAGCTAACCTAAAGTAATGTCAGTAATTGTCAGCTTCACTTTTCAGTAAAATACAATGTAAATAATATCAATGAGTGCCAGCAGCACCCATAATAAAATATAGAGCATAAAATGCTCACGAATGTTATTGATAAGAAAGCCAACGATCCTGCGCATAATGTCCCGTTTTCAGTCTGGAAAACGGGTTCCGGACGTCCGAAACCCGCGGCGGATTATCTGCTAAAACGCGAAAGTGAGAAGGGGGTGAGATCAAACTGCGGTGCGATCCCCTGGGCAAACTGCGCAGCGATTTCGCCCAGCACGGAGGCGAACTTGAAGCCATGACCACTGAGGCCAGTGATAAGCAGCGTGTTGTCATGCCCCGGCAGGGTGTCAATGATGAAGTCTTCGTCCGGCGTGTTGTCGTAGGTGCAGGCAGCACCATACAGTAAGCCGCCTACGCCCGGCAGGATATTGCGCAGGAAGGTAAACGCTTCGGAGCCATCCTGTGGGTATGCACCGAACGGTTTACGCTCTTCAGGTGAGGAGATCGCCTGCCCGCCATTGTGTTTTCCGATTTTGAGCGCGTCTTTCTCAGACGGGAAGCCGTAAAACTGATCGCCGTTCGGTAACTCCCCGGTAAATGCCGGGAATTTATTCTGTGCACTGTAACGGCCATCCGACTGGAACCAGGAGAAGACCTTGCGCACCGGCTGAACAGGCAGATCGGGCAGCAGACGGGTGACCCAGGTACCTGCGCTAATCAGCAGACGGGACGCTGAATATTCTCCGTCCGCAGTGGTGACCGTAACGCCGTCAGCGTGATGAGTGAGGGATTCCACCGGACAGTTGAAGAGCTGAGCGCAGCCCGCTTTTTCCGCAAGATCGATCCAGGTTTTGATGGCCGTTTCACTGTGTAAGACCCCGGAGTTGGCTTCAAACAGGCCGATATAATCGTCCGGGACGGCGATCTCTGGCCAACGGGCCATGATGCCTGCCGCGTCCAGCTTCTCCACATCAAGATTAAACGCTTTCGCACTCTGCTCAAAGTTGGCCAGAAAATCAGAGCGGGCAGGGCCCAGGTTGATGATGCCCGTCCGTTCGAAAATGCGTTCTTCCGTCAGCTTCGCCAGTTCATCCCATAGCGTCTGGGCGCGAAGCACCAGCGGAACATAGCGCTCGCCTTCACCATAGGCGTGGCGAATAAGCCGGGTGTCGCCATGATGGCTGCCCTCTGCATGGGGAGGACGATGGGCATCGATCATCAGGACCTTCAGACCCGCTTGCGTTGCGTAATAACCGGCGGCAGACCCCACGGATCCGCTACCAATAATGATTAAGTCGTATCTCATATCCATCTCTCGAACTTACGCTTTGTTAGCAGAGTAATTAACTATACCCGTCATACTTCAAGTTGCAGGTGCGTTGGCCGCACTCGTTCACCCCAGTCACTTACTGGAGTAAGCTCCTGGGGATTCACTCCCTTGCCGCCTTCCTGCAACTCGAATTATTTAGGGTATATGCGGGCTGACACAAGGGAGAAATAAATAAGGCACCCGGAGGGTGCCTGTTGAGCGAAGAATAGGTATAAACCTAGTGCCGTTTATACTCATTTTCCTGATAGTCGCCAGATTCTATTTTGGCAATACCTGCCTCTAAAATAGAAATAAACTGACGGGCGACGTCTGTTGTAAGCCACAGCGTCTGTCCAACTTCCGCTTCTTCACGGTTGAGTTGATTCGGGGTCTGGTAGTGCAAACGCAGCATCAGCGCATCGTAGCTATCTACGGTACTGATATCCCAGCCAACAAGCGGATGGGTCTGGATGACTTCGCTATTCTTTTCCATTATAACCCCCTTAATGCGTGTTAGAAGACAACGGCTCCGAGGTTCAATGCATGTTTTTCTGAAAGCATCTTCAGTATACAAGTAATAAGGGTTCGCAAGGGAAAAATAAACAGTTGGCAACACATTTTTCTGCTTTTTAGGATTGTTCGAACAATAAAACACCACCTTGTTCACGATTTTTAAATTTGTTGCCGAATTAATTTGAACGAACCGGATTTCAGACGAAAAAAAGCCGGGGCGACCCGGCAAAAAAGAACAATGAGGGAGCAAGATTAATCTGTGATGAACCAGTCGTCGGCGCTTTCCCAGGTTTCCTGCAGGATTTCGCTGATACGGTCTTTATCTTCTTTCGCGCCGCCAATGACGGAGAGGTTGTTTGCCGCCGCATAACGAACCGTTACGGCACCAGCGTTGTCAGGGAAAGTACTGTTAATACGGCGGGATAATTCACCGGCCAGCGCATCAAGCGCGCCAGCAGGCAGAACGGTTGTTTTGGCTATGGTGACTTCAATACGCATAAATGCCCCCTGTGTAATATACTGTTTATTTATACAGGTATATTATGGGTTTGACAACAAGGGGCCCAGTTTTTTTAGCGTTTTACCGTCCAGTTGACGGTTTCACCGGCAAGGAATGGGATGAGCGTGTCATCCGTCAGCGGAATGGCCTCGTCCACGCGGCTCTCTTTACGCTCCAGTTCAATGTACGTTTCGTTGACCGGCAGCCCGTAGAAGCGTGGTCCATTGAGCGAGCAGAACGCTTCGAAATGCTGCAGTGCATTCATCTCTTCAAACACGGTGGCGTAGCTGGCGAGTGCGGTAGGGGCGTTAAAGCAGCCTGCGCAACCGCAGCTGGCCTCTTTGCGGTGGCGTGCATGAGGCGCGGAGTCCGTGCCGAGGAAGGCGCGGGAGAAACCGCTGGCAACGAGTTCACGCAGCGCCTGCTGATGAACGTTACGCTTCAGGATAGGCAGGCAATAGAGATGCGGACGAACGCCGCCAACCAGCATGTGGTTGCGGTTAAACATCAGGTGCTGTGGTGTGATGGTGGCGGCAATCAGCTCATTGCCATCGCGGACATACTCTGCGGCATCTTTGGTGGTGATGTGTTCAAACACCACTTTAAGCGCAGGAAGACGCTGGCGTAGCGGCTCCATTACGGTTTCGATAAAGCGGGCTTCACGGTCGAAGATATCAATGTCGGCGTGGGTCACTTCACCGTGTACCAGCAGCGGCATGCCCAGTTTTTGCATGCGCTCCAGAACCGGCATGATGGCGTCAATACTGGTGACACCGTGGCTGGAGTTGGTGGTAGCGTTAGCCGGATAGAGTTTCGCCGCGGTGAACACGCCTTCGTTAAAGCCGCGTTCCACTTCATTCGGATCGAGGGTGTCGGTCAGATAGCAGGTCATCAGCGGGGTGAAATCATGTCCTGCCGGCACGGCATCAAGAATTCGCTGGCGATAAGCCATAGCGGCATCAACGGTGGTGACTGGTGGAACCAGGTTAGGCATGACAATCGCGCGGCCATAAATTTCGCTGGTATACGGCACGACCGTTTTCAACATATCGCCATCACGCAGATGGATATGCCAGTCGTCAGGGCGGCGGATTTTAAGAACCTGGGGTTGTGCAGTCATGGAAGCTCCGGCTTGTCAGGAATCAGTCATTAGGATGGCTGTTTTTGCCGGACACAAATCATAAGCGGAAACGTTTTCGTTTGCACACTTTTCCGTAAAAAAAAGGGCGCTTTTGCGCCCCTTCAGGTTAATCGGTGAATGGAATAACGATCTCTCCCGGTTTCACCTCGATGCCTTTGGCATATTTTTTCGCCAGTGCCTCACCCTTGCTCTTGTCTTCACTTAAGACATAGGCCGGCTGCTGGTTAAAGTAGTTGCGCAGGGACTGGTTCAGGTAAGGCATCAGAGTCTGCATCACCGGTTTCATCTTGTCCGGCGTGACGTCCGCGTCTACCACTTCCATCTCCTGCAGGAAGATGGCCCCTTTATCTTTGTTAAAGACCGGCAGCGCCTTGAGCTTCAGCTTAATGTTGGCTTTCTGGTTACCGAAGAGAGAGGTCATATCGAGATTGGCATCCCCGGCGAGAGTGACTTTATTCGGCTCTTCGCGCCCAATCTGGCTGGTGAGGTTGCTGAGGACGATATGCGCATCGGCAAGCCCCGGCACACCAATGTCTTTTGAAAAGTTATTATGTTTTTCCAGCGCCTGATTAATTTCCTGCTCACTGACGGTGTATTGCGTAAGCTGGTTACAACCTACCAGCAGGCCGCTGACAATGAATGCGGCGGCAATGACAATTTTTTTCATAGTGTTCCTCAACGAAAAATCGGCGCTACTGTCCTGTTACGCCAGTATGTCAGGGTGAAATAGCGGAAACCAGCAGAAAAAACTGATAATGGCGGCGGGAAAGGCCCCGCCGCAGGGAATATTATGCCCCTGGTTCGAGCATGCCGCTCGCGCTGCGCTTCTGGCTGAATTGCCACCACAGTGCAAGGAGCGTCATAAAGCCGACCACGCCGAGCATGACCCACGGCAGTTCCGGCTGGCTTAGGGCTTTTCCGGCATCGAACAGCCAGCCGCCGCCGGCGTAACCCAATGCACCGCCAAAGGCCAGCCCCAGGCGGCTGAACCCCATATAGCTGCCGCGAGCGCGCGCGTCGGCAAGCGAGGCGCTCAGCGTTTCACGAGCCGGTTCGGCAATAATGGAGCCGATATAGAAGGTGCAAATCAGCGTAAACAGCTGCTGGAGCGAGTTCACCAGCCCGATGGGCATCATGCTGAGCGTCATCAATAACAGCCCGGCCATCAGGCGATGCTCCAGGCGAAAACGCCGTTCGCTCCAGCGGGCGATCGGGTAGAGCAGGGTCAGAGAGAGGCAGGCTTCTATGGCGTACATCCATTTTACGGCGGCCGGGGTGCCCGCAATGTCGTTTACCATGATCGGCAGCATCAGCATGACCTGAACGGCCAGCATGTAATACCCCGTCAGGGTCAGCACGTACGTAACAAAGCGTTTGTCTCGCAGCACGCGGCCAAGACCTTCGCGTACCGGGGCTTTGATCGTTGACAGTTTCCATGCCGGCAGAAACAGGGCATTAAAGAGCGCACACAGAATAAAGAGCAGCGCCCCCGCCGCGCAGACCAGACGAAAGTCGTACTGCAACAGCCAGCTTCCCAGCAGGGCGCCAATCACCGCCCCGGCGCTGTCCTGCATCATCAGAATTGAGAAGAAGCGTCCCCGGTGCTGCGGACGAATGAGTTTAACCACCAGCGCGGTGCGCGGCGGGTCAAACAGGGTGCCACCGATACCGGAGAGGAAGCAGGAAAACCACAGCAGCCACGGCTCCTGGGCAATTGCCATAGTGGCGAAGCCTGCCGCGCGTAGCAGCATGCCCGTCACGATCATCGGTTTGGCACCAAAGCGGTCGGCGATGGCACCACCAAACACGCCCAGACCCTGCTGGACAAACTGGCGTAACCCGAGCGCGATACCGACCATCAGTGCCGCCCAGCCCATTTGATCGACAAAGCGGATCGAGATGAGGGGAAACACAACAAAAAAGCCGAGCACGACCAGCATGTTATCGACTAGCAGGAAATATTTACCCAGGCTCCTGGCCTGTGATAGGCGGGACATTTTCCCTCCAGGGAAAACAGGATGGTGAGCACGCTAACATTCTGCGGTGTCGCCACGTTTTTTCCCACCCCCGCGCGTGACAATATTTTTTTATCAAAAGAGCGCTTTGATAGAGAGTTCTCATCGAAAAATGTGAAAAGAGGTCAAAATGGTATGTCACTGTTTTCACAGACGGCACAGGCGCAGGTATAGTAAAGCTAATGGGTAAGCAGAAGTGACGGGAAGGAGTGGTATCGATGTTTGGCTATCGCAGTAATGTGCCAAAAGTGCGTCTGACAACGGACAGGCTGGTTGTTCGTCTGGTGCACGAGCGTGATGCCTGGCGTCTGGCGGATTATTACGCCGAGAATCGCCAGTTTTTAAAACCCTGGGAACCCGTTCGGGATGAGAGCCATTGCTACCCTTCCGGCTGGCAGGCGCGCCTCAGCATGATTGCAGAATTCCACAAGCAGGGAAGCGCGTTCTATTTCGCGCTGCTGGATCCGGAGGAAAAAGAGATCATCGGCATTGCCAACTTTTCCAACGTGGTGCGCGGATCGTTTCACGCCTGCTACCTCGGCTACTCCCTCGGCCAGAAATGGCAAGGGCAGGGGCTGATGTATGAGGCGCTAACGGTGGCGATCCGTTATATGCAGCGCACGCAACATATCCATCGCATTATGGCGAACTACATGCCACACAATCAGCGCAGCGGTAATTTGCTCGCGCGGTTGGGGTTTGAGAAAGAGGGGTACGCCAAAGATTATCTGCTGATAGACGGAGAGTGGCGCGACCACGTACTGACAGCATTAACCACCCGGGACTGGACGGCAGGCCGCTAAGGAGAAGAGATGAAATATCAGTTAAGCGCAACAGAAGCGCGTGTGATTGGCTGCCTGCTGGAAAAACAGGTCACCACACCGGAACAGTATCCGCTCTCCGTCAATGCCGTGACGATGGCGTGTAACCAGAAAACCAACCGTGAGCCGGTGATGAATCTCGGCGAACATGAGGTGCAGGATATTCTCGATGAACTGGTTAAACGCCATTACCTGCGCACGGTCAGCGGTTTCGGTAACCGCGTGACCAAGTACGAGCAGCGGTTTTGCAATTCTGAGTTCGGCGATCTGAAGTTGAGTGCCGCCGAGGTGGCGGTGATCGCCACGCTGTTACTGCGCGGCGCGCAAACACCCGGTGAACTGCGCACCCGGGCCTCCCGCATGCATGAGTTCGCCGATATGCAGGAGGTTGAGCAGACCCTGGACGGGCTTGCCACCCGCGAGGATGGCCCTTACGTGGTACGTCTGGCGCGTGAGCCGGGGAAACGTGAAAGCCGCTATATGCACCTGTTTAGCGGTGAGGTTGATCCGTCAACGGTGTTAGCAGATTCGGCTGCCCCCGCCGCGCATGACAGCCTCGCAGCACGCGTAGAGGCGCTGGAGGAAGAGGTGGCCGGGCTGAAACAACGCCTGGATGCATTGCTGGCACATTTAGGAGACTGACGGTGAAAAAATTACGCGTTGGCGTGGTAGGGCTGGGCGGTATTGCGCAAAAGGCCTGGCTGCCTGTTCTGGGGGCCGCGACGGACTGGACGCTGCAAGGGGCGTGGTCACCTACCCGCGAGAAGGCCGAGCGGATCTGCGAAACCTGGCGCATGCCGTATGCGGCATCGCTTCAGGATCTGGCGCGCGACTGCGATGCGGTCTTTGTGCACACCTCTACCGCCACCCATTATCAGGTAGTCAGCGAATTACTGAATGCCGGGGTCCACGTTTGTGTGGATAAACCCCTGGCGGAAAACATTCAGGATGCCGAACGGCTGATTGAACTCGCTGCACGCAAAAAACTGACGCTAATGGTGGGCTTCAATCGCCGTTTTGCGCCGCTTTACCAGCAGTTGAAGGCCAGGTCTGGTGGGCTCGCGTCCCTGCGAATGGACAAGCATCGTACCGACAGCGTCGGACCGAACGATCTGCGCTTTACCCTTCTGGATGATTACCTGCACGTAGTAGATACGGCGCTCTGGCTAACCAACGGGCAAGCCCAGCTTAAAAGCGGCACCCTGTTGACCAACGATCAGGGCCAGATGGTTTACGCTGAGCACCATTTTGCTCATGAGCATCTGCAGGTCACCACCAGCATGCATCGCCGGGCCGGCAGTCAGCGGGAGTCTGTGCAGGCGGTCACTGAGGGTGCCCTCTATGATATTACCGACATGCGCGAATGGCGCGAAGAGAAAGGCAGCGGCGTGGTCACGCTACCGGCGCCTGGCTGGCAAAGCACCCTTGAGCAGCGCGGCTTTGACGGATGCGCCCGCCACTTTATCGCCTGTGTGCAAAATCAGACGGTTCCGGAAACGTCCGGTGAGCAGGCCATCATGGCACAACGCATTGTGGAGCGGCTCTGGCGAGAGGCCATGAGCGAATAATTCTCTGTAACATCTGCCGATAGTAATTCCCTTAAATCCGGGTAGACTAAGCGCCGTTTGTTGGTTTCAATGGGTGGCGCTTTCGCTTACCCGTCCTGGAAATCCGTAGGGTTGTGGGAATTCTCATTAATGAACTTATTAAAATCGCTGGCGGCAGTCAGCTCGATGACCATGTTTTCCCGCGTGCTGGGTTTTGCGCGCGATGCGATTGTGGCAAGAGTATTTGGTGCAGGGATGGCAACGGACGCCTTTTTCGTCGCGTTCAAATTGCCAAATTTATTGCGTCGCATTTTTGCCGAGGGGGCATTTTCCCAGGCATTCGTTCCTATCCTGGCGGAATATAAAAGCAAGCAGGGTGAAGACGCCACGCGCGTGTTTGTCGCTTACGTTTCAGGCCTCCTGACGCTGGCCCTGGCGATCGTCACGGTGCTCGGGATGCTGGCTGCGCCCTGGGTGATTATGGTGACGGCACCCGGCTTTGCGGACTCGGCAGATAAATTTGCCCTGACCACTCAACTGCTGCGTATTACCTTTCCTTATATCCTGCTGATCTCCCTGGCCTCGCTGGTGGGGGCAATCCTCAATACCTGGAACCGCTTTTCCGTTCCGGCCTTTGCGCCAACCTTCCTTAACATCAGCATGATTGGCTTTGCGCTGTTCGCCGCGCCCCATTTCAACCCGCCGGTGCTGGCGCTGGCCTGGGCGGTGACGGCGGGCGGCGTGTTGCAACTGGCGTATCAGCTGCCGCATCTGAAGAAAATCGGCATGCTGGTTCTGCCGCGAATTAATTTCCGTGACGCCGGTGCGATGCGCGTGATTAAGCAGATGGGGCCTGCCATTCTCGGGGTTTCGGTTAGCCAGATCTCGCTTATCATCAACACTATCTTTGCCTCTTTCCTCAAATCCGGTTCCGTTTCGTGGATGTACTACGCGGACCGTTTGATGGAGTTTCCCTCCGGGGTGTTGGGGGTGGCGCTGGGGACCATTCTCCTGCCGTCGCTGTCGAAAAGTTTTGCCAGCGGAAACCATGACGAATATTGCCGTCTGATGGACTGGGGGCTGCGTCTCTGCTTCCTGCTGGCGCTGCCGAGTGCGGTGGCGCTGGGGATCCTCGCGCAGCCGCTGACCGTTTCCCTGTTCCAGTACGGCAAATTCACCGCTTTTGACGCGTCAATGACGCAGCAGGCGCTGATTGCCTACTCGGTGGGGCTGATGGGGCTGATCGTCGTTAAAGTGCTGGCACCAGGGTTCTACTCGCGCCAGGACATCAAAACGCCGGTGAAAATTGCCATTGTGACGCTGATTATGACTCAGCTGATGAACCTGGCCTTTATTGGCCCGCTGAAGCACGCCGGTCTGGCCTTGTCTATTGGTCTTGCGGCCTGTCTCAACGCCGGGCTGTTGTACTGGCAGTTGCGTAAGCAGGATATCTTCACGCCGCAGCCGGGCTGGAAAAGCTTCTTTGTGCGTCTGATCGTTGCGGTGCTGGTTATGGCAGCGGCGTTGCTTGGCATGCTGCATGTCATGCCGGAATGGTCGCAGGGCACCATGCTTTACCGTCTGATGCGGCTGATGGCCGTTGTGGGTGTTGGGGTTGTGGCCTACTTTGCGACGCTCGCGGTGCTGGGCTTCAAAGTGAAAGAGTTTGCCCGCCGTACCGCATAAACGCCAAAAGGGGAGTTCACCTTAGGGTGCTCCCCGCTGCCTGATTTGTCGCCTGGGCTTCAAATCGAAATCTTTTTCCCGCCCGTGACACGTGCCGTTGATGTTTGACCATCCGCACCGTACAGCCCGGGCTCTTTATGCGGCTTTAACACCTCAAGCGCTTGCTGATTACGCTCAATCTGGCCTTCCAGCAGCCAACCGTTGTGCTGATTAAGATGGCGCAGATGCTGGGTTTTTTCTGTAATGGTCTGCCAGCGTTCTACAATATCGTCATTCGCACTGCGCTTAGGATCTTGCTCAGCGCGACGCTGTTGTTCCAGATAATCCAGCGTCGCCAGAAGCGAACTTTTATCTTCCGTAATACGCTGCAACGCGCTGCCGTTGATCTGACCGGAAGAGAGGTGCTGTTGCTCCGCGTCCATGACTGTTTTCAGGTCGTTCAGGACAACCGTCATTTGATCCAGTATTTCTGACAGTCGACTCATACGGTTAGTTACTCTGTAAGAAACTCTGTGCTTCCTGAATCAGGGCGTCAGCAATTTTGCTGGTATCCATCTTCAGCTCACCATTACGAATAGCCGTTTTCAGCGCTTCCACGCGTTCCATATTGATATCGCTGCTGCCTGGCTGCATCAGTTTTGCCTGAGCATCGCTCAGGGTGACGCTGGTGCTGTTGGACGTTGACGGTTTTTCCACACGCGTTTTCTGCGGCGTGGCGTCATTCGTTTCGCGAGGCTGTACAGCGCTTACCGGCTTCAGGGCTGATGTACGATCAATGCTCATAGTGTTGTCCTCATCGAGGGTTCGCGGCGTTGGCGCCTGATATCATCATTAGTTGATTATTTATCGGCAGTCGCAGCGATTTCTTTAAAAAGATTATAGGTTAATCAGAATATTCCCATCAGAATCGACGGTTCCGCTAACCACCTGGCCTGAGGACATCCTGACGCGGGCATTTTGCGCCACCGCGGCATTGTTTAATGCCTTCCCTTCACTGTTTATCTGAAAACCATCGCCGTTGGCCACCACCATCACCTGCTGACCCGCTTTAACCCGCCATGCCTGACGCAGCATGGAGAGTTGTATCGGCTGGCCTGGCGCGACATCACGCAGGCTGACGGCATCTTGTGCCTGGTTAATGTCAAGCATGGTGCGCGGCGGAAGCTGATCCAGACGACCGCGTTTCAGAGTCACGCTGCTGGCGTGCAACATGCTGCCGCGAGCAATGGGAACGGCGGCCACAACATAATTGCCCGTCGCCTGTACCGCAACCTGTAAATAGCGTTTTTCACCCGGACAGCGCGCCAGCACGTTCACGTTCCCCCACAGTTTTGTGGTGCCCGTTACGCTGAACGACGGCTGCTCACAGGAGGGATAGAGATTAGGTGGCGTGCGCACGGTGACGTTGACTTCATCGCTAAAGCCCGCCAGTTGCTGAGCAAAGAAAGCCGTCAGTTGATCCTGTACTTCAGCCTGTACCAGGGGGCTGAAAAGCAGGGCCGTAGCCACCAGGCCGCGTTTTAACGTTTGCATTGCACATTCCACCGTTACCCGAATTGAGAGGATTTTACCTGCAGTGGTTTTGCATCAACGGAATAAATAGCGACGCATTTTGCGCTTATTCCGTCGATAGGGGTGACGGGGTGAGATTTAAGCTGTGAACTGAAATTTTGCCATCAGCGGAGGAGACATGCTCGATAAACTCGACGCCGCGTTACGTTTTCAGCAGGAAGCGCTCAATTTACGCGCCCAGCGGCAGGAGATTTTAGCCGCCAATATTGCCAACGCCGATACGCCAGGGTATCAGGCGCGCGATATTGATTTTTCCAGTGAGCTTAAAAAAGTGATGGAGCGTGGACGTGCAGAAGGGAGCGGTGTCGCGCTCGCTCTGACCTCCTCACGCCATATTCCTGCTCAGGCGATGACGGCGCCCACGACCGATTTACTTTATCGCATTCCCGACCAGCCTTCACTCGACGGTAACACCGTGGATATGGACCGGGAGCGTACGCAGTTTGCCGATAACAGCCTGAAATACCAGATGGGCCTGACCGTACTCGGCGGACAGATCAAAGGCATGATGAACGTCCTGCAGGGGGGCAACGGATAAATGGCCTTGCTGAATATTTTCGATATCGCCGGCTCGGCGTTAACCGCGCAGTCCAAGCGCCTGAACGTGGCTGCCAGTAACCTGGCGAACGCCGACAGCGTGACCGGACCTGATGGACAGCCTTATCGTGCAAAGCAGGTGGTGTTCCAGGTGGATGCTGCACCAGGCGCGGCGACGGGCGGGGTGAAAGTCTCTGACGTGGTGGAAAGCCAGGCACCGGACAAGCTGGTGTATGAGCCCGGCAACCCGCTGGCGGATGCGAACGGTTACGTGAAAATGCCAAACGTGGATGTGGTGGGGGAGATGGTGAACTCCATGTCCGCCTCACGTAGCTACCAGGCAAACGTCGAAGTGCTTAATACCGTGAAGAGCATGATGCTCAAAACCCTCACTCTCGGCCAGTAAAGGAGACATGCATGTCCATCGCCGTTAATGTGAATGATCCAACGAACTCGGGCGTCAGTGGCGCCAAAAGTTCGACGGGTTCCAGCTCCCTGACGGGAAGTAACGCCTCCGATCTGCAAAGCAGCTTTCTGACGCTGCTGGTGGCACAGCTGAAGAACCAGGATCCCACCAACCCCATGCAGAACAACGAACTGACCACGCAGCTTGCGCAGATCAGTACCGTCAGCGGCATTGAGAAACTCAATACCACCCTCGGCTCTGTTTCCGGGCAAATTGATAACAGCCAGTCCCTGCAGGCTGCGAGCCTGATTGGTCACGGGGTGATGATCCCGGGCACCACGATCCTGGCGGGCACCAGCACCACCGAAGGCAACACGACCACCACCACCACGCCGTTCGGCGTTGAGCTGCAGCAGGCGGCCGACAAAGTCACCGCGACGATCACCGACGCTACCGGCGCCGTGGTTCGCACGATTGATATCGGCGAACTGAAGGCGGGCGTTCATACCTTTACCTGGGATGGCAGCCTGGCCGACGGCACCAAAGCGCCAAACGGTTCTTACAAAGTGGCAATCAGTGCCAGCAATGGCTCTACCCAGCTGGTGGCTCAGCCGCTGCAGTTTGCGCTGGTCCAGGGCGTCATTAAAGGTAGCGATGGCAACAAACTGGATTTGGGTACTTCTGGTACCACCACACTCGACGAAGTTCGGCAGATTATCTAAGCCTTAACACTTATCAGGAGTAAGTCATGGCCTTTTCTCAAGCGGTCAGCGGCCTGAATGCTGCGGCCACCAACCTGGACGTCATTGGCAACAACATCGCCAACTCCGCGACCTATGGTTTTAAATCCGGTTCTGCTTCATTTGCAGATATGTTTGCCGGTTCCAAAGTGGGTCTGGGCGTAAAAGTTGCAGGCATTACCCAGGACTTTACCGACGGCACCACCACCAATACCGGTCGTGGCCTGGACGTTGCCATCAGCCAGAACGGTTTCTTCCGTATGGTCGATGCTAACGGCTCGGTGTTCTACAGCCGTAACGGCCAGTTCAAGCTGGACGAAAACCGTAACCTGGTGAACATGCAGGGGATGCAATTAACCGGTTATCCGGTTGCCGGGACGCCATCAACGGTTCAGACCGGTGCGAACCCACAGCCTATTAATATCCCGACCACGCTGATGGCCGCGAAGGCCACCACCACGGCTTCCCAGCAGATTAACCTCAACTCCACCGATACCGCACCGACCACCGCCTTTGATCCGGCCAACCCGGATACTTACAACAAAAAAGGTACGGTAACCGTCTTTGACAGCCAGGGTAATGCGCACAACATGAACCTGTTTTACGTTAAAGATGCGACCCCGGCTAACTCCTGGAAAGTGTATGCCCAGGACGGTAGCGTGGCAGGCAGCACGGCCTCTCTCGCCACGACGCTGACCTTCAACAACAACGGTACGCTGATCGGCGGTGGCAACATCAACCTGACTACCGCGACCATTCCTGGTGCCACACCTGCGACTTTCGCCATGAGTTTTGCGAACTCCATGCAGCAGAACACCGGTGCGAACAACATCGTTGGAACCAGCCAGAATGGTTTTAAACCGGGCGACCTGGTGAGCTACCAGATCAACGACGACGGCACCGTGGTCGGTAACTACTCCAACGAACAGACCCAGGTTCTGGGCCAGATCGTGCTGGCAAACTTCGCCAACAACGAAGGTCTGAAGTCTGAAGGTGATAACGTCTGGTCTGCCACGCAGTCCTCCGGCGTCGCGCTGCTGGGTACCGCGGGTTCCGGTAACTTCGGTACGCTGACCAACGGTGCGCTGGAAGCCTCTAACGTCGACCTGAGTAAAGAGCTGGTGAACATGATTGTCGCGCAACGTAACTATCAGTCGAACGCGCAGACCATCAAGACCCAGGATCAGATCCTCAACACGCTGGTTAACCTGCGTTAAGCGGCTAACAGGAAAGCGCAATGGATCACGCAATATATACCGCGATGGGCGCGGCAAGTCAGACGCTCAATCAGCAGGCCGTTACCGCCAGCAACCTGGCGAACGCCTCTACGCCGGGGTTCCGCGCACAGCTCAATGCGCTGCGTGCGGTGCCGGTAGAAGGGTTGTCCCTGCCGACGCGTACGCTGGTGACCGCCTCCACGCCGGGTGCAGACATGACGCCAGGGCAGATGGATTACACCGCCCGTCCGCTGGATGTTGCTCTGCAGCAGGACGGCTGGCTGGCCGTGCAAACGGCAGACGGCGGCGAAGGCTATACCCGCAACGGTAATATCCAGGTCAGTGCCACAGGCCAGTTGACGATTCAGGGGCACCCGGTAATGGGTGAAGCGGGTCCGTTGACGGTGCCGGAAGGCTCAGAGCTGACCATCGCCGCAGACGGTACCATCTCTGCATTGAACCCGGGCGACCCGGCCAATACCGTTGCGCCCGTCGGGCGTCTGAAGCTGGTCAAAGCGGATGGCAAAGAGGTGCAGCGTGGTGATGATGGTATGTTCCGTCTGACCCAGGCGGCTCAGGCCACCCGTGGCGCCACGCTTCAGGCCGACCCGACCATTCGCGTGATGTCCGGTGTTCTGGAAGGCAGCAACGTCAAGCCGGTCGAAGCCATGACCGACATGATCGCCAGCGCCCGTCGTTTTGAAATGCAGATGAAGATTATCAGCAGCGTTGATGAAAACGCGGGCAAAGCTAACCAACTTCTGGCTATGAGTTAACAGGACTCCCTATGATCAGTTCTTTATGGATCGCGAAAACTGGCCTGGACGCGCAGCAAACCAATATGGATGTGATTGCCAACAACCTGGCAAACGTCAGCACCAATGGTTTCAAGCGTCAGCGTGCCGTTTTCGAAGATTTGCTTTACCAAACCATTCGTCAGCCGGGTGCACAGTCCTCTGAGCAAACCACGCTGCCGTCAGGTTTGCAGATCGGTACCGGTGTTCGTCCGGTCGCCACCGAGCGTCTGCACAGCCAGGGCAACCTGTCTCAGACCAACAACAGCAAAGACGTCGCCATTAAAGGCCAGGGTTTCTTCCAGGTGCAGTTGCCTGACGGGACCTCTGCCTATACCCGTGACGGCTCGTTCCAGGTCGATCAGAACGGCCAGCTGGTCACGGCCGGTGGTTTCCAGGTTCAGCCTGCTATCACGATCCCGGCGAATGCCCTGAGCATCACCATCGGGCGTGACGGCGTGGTGAGCGTCACCCAGCAGGGACAGGCCGCGCCTGTTCAGGTGGGGCAGCTCAACCTGACCACCTTCATGAACGATACCGGTCTGGAAAGCATTGGCGAGAACCTCTACACCGAAACGCAATCCTCCGGTACGCCGAATGAGAGCACCCAGGGCCTGAACGGGGCAGGGCTGCTGTATCAGGGGTATGTGGAAACCTCGAACGTGAACGTGGCGGAAGAGCTGGTGAATATGATCCAGGTCCAGCGCGCGTATGAAATTAACAGTAAAGCAGTGTCGACGACCGACCAGATGCTGCAGAAACTGACGCAACTCTAAGGTGCAGCCCGGTGCGGTGAACGCCGCACCGGCTCCCTGTTTTCGAAGATGAAGGCAATGCAAAAAAACGCGGCGTTTCGTTATCCGATTCTGACTGTTCTGGCCGTCACCCTTAGCGGATGTGCCTGGATCCCGTCTAAACCATTGGTCCAGGGTGCGACGACCGCCCAACCCGTTCCTGGCCCTGCGCCAGTGGTGAACGGCTCCATTTTCCAGACCGCGCAGCCGATCAACTATGGTTATCAGCCGCTGTTTGAAGACCGTCGCCCGCGTAACGTCGGCGATACCCTGACCATTGTGCTGCAGGAGAACGTCAGCGCGAGCAAGAGCTCGTCGGCGAATGCCAGCCGCGATGGCAAAACCAATTTTGGCTTCGATACCGTACCGCGCTATCTGCAGGGACTCTTCGGCAATGCACGTGCGGATGTTGAGGCGTCTGGCGGCAATACCTTTAACGGTAAAGGTGGCGCGAACGCCAGCAATACCTTCAGCGGCACGCTGACGGTAACGGTTGACCAGGTGCTGGTTAACGGCAATTTACATGTGGTGGGTGAAAAACAGATCGCCATTAACCAGGGCACTGAATTCATTCGCTTCTCCGGTGTGGTTAACCCTCGCACCATCAGCGGCACCAACACCGTTCCGTCCACCCAGGTGGCGGATGCGCGCATTGAGTACGTCGGTAACGGCTATATCAACGAAGCGCAAAATATGGGCTGGCTGCAGCGCTTCTTCCTTAATTTATCGCCGATGTAAGCGAGGTGACCCATGTTTAAATCGATCTTCGCCGTGGCGCTGATGCTGGTGGCAACATTTGCCCAGGCTGACCGCATTCGCGATCTCACCAGCGTTCAGGGCGTGCGTGAAAACTCCCTCATTGGCTATGGTCTGGTGGTTGGCCTGGATGGCACGGGTGACCAGACCACCCAGACGCCATTCACCACCCAGAGCTTGAACAACATGCTGTCCCAGCTCGGTATCACCGTACCGGCGGGCACCAACATGCAGTTGAAAAACGTGGCGGCGGTCATGGTAACCGCTTCCTACCCGGCATTTGCGCGTCAGGGGCAGACCATCGATGTGGTGGTTTCCTCCATGGGTAACGCCAAAAGCCTGCGCGGCGGTACGCTGCTGATGACTCCGCTGAAAGGGGTGGATAGCCAGGTTTATGCCCTGGCGCAGGGTAACATTCTGGTGGGCGGCGCGGGGGCCTCTGCAGGCGGCAGCAGCGTGCAGGTCAACCAGCTGAACGGCGGGCGTATCACTAACGGTGCAATCATTGAGCGTGAACTGCCGACCCAGTTCGGCGCGGGGAATACCATCAACCTGCAGCTGAACAACGAAGATTTCACCATGGCGCAGCAGATCGCCGACACCATCAACCGCAGCCGCGGCTATGGCAGTGCGACGGCGCTGGACGCCCGTACCGTGCAGATCCGCACCTCAACGGGCGGCAGCAACCAGGTGCGCATGCTGGCCGATATCCAGAACATGGAGGTGAATGTCCCTGTTCAGGATGCCAAAGTGATCATCAACTCCCGTACCGGTTCGGTGGTGATGAACCGTGAAGTGTCGCTGGACAGCTGCGCCGTGGCGCAGGGTAACCTCTCGGTAACGGTCAACCGCTCCGCCAACGTCAGCCAGCCGGATACCCCGTTTGGTGGTGGGCAGACGGTGGTAACGCCGCAAACCCAGATCGATTTGCGTCAGAGCGGGGGCTCGCTGCAGAGCGTACGCTCCAGTGCCAACCTCAACAGCGTGGTGCGCGCCCTGAATGCCCTGGGGGCAACGCCGATGGATCTGATGTCTATTCTGCAATCCATGCAAAGTGCGGGCTGTCTGCGCGCCAAACTGGAAATCATCTGATGCTGACCGATAGCAAACTGTTGACCAGCGCGGCCTGGGATGCCCAGTCGCTTAACGAACTGAAAACCCAGGCAGGCAAAGACCCGGCGGCGAATATCCGCCCGGTCGCCCGCCAGGTGGAGGGGATGTTTGTACAGATGATGCTGAAGAGCATGCGTGAAACTCTGCCTAAAGACGGCATGTTCAGCAGTGATTCAACGCGCCTGTATACCAGCATGTATGACCAACAGATTGCACAGCAGATGACCGCCGGTAAAGGGCTCGGTCTGGCTGACATGATAGTCAAACAGACCGAAGCCGCGCAGGGGATCCAGCCGAAGGATGAGCCGCAGCAGGTGCCGATGAAGTTCGACCTGCAAACGGTGACCAGCTATCAGAACCAGGCGCTGACGCAAATGGTGCGTAAAGCGATACCGAAGGCGACGGTGAGCAGCGATGAGCCGCTCTCCGGCGACAGCAAAGACTTCCTGGCACAGCTTTCGCTGCCGGCCCGTCTTGCCAGTGAACAGAGTGGGGTACCACATCACCTGATTCTGGCGCAGGCCGCGCTGGAATCGGGCTGGGGTCAGCGCCAGATCCGTAAGGAAAACGGCGAGCCGAGCTTCAACATCTTTGGCGTGAAGGCGAATGCCAGCTGGAAGGGGCCGACAACGGAGATCACCACCACCGAATATGAAAACGGTGCGGCGGTGAAGATCAAAGCAAAATTCCGCGTTTACAGCTCTTATCTGGAAGCGTTGTCCGATTATGTGGGCCTGTTGAGCCGCAACCCGCGTTATGCCGCCGTTACGCAGGCGGCTACGCCTGAGCAGGGTGCGCAGGCCCTGCAAAATGCGGGCTATGCCACCGACCCGAACTATGCGCGTAAGCTCACCAGCATGATTCAGCAGCTTAAATCGATGGGCGAGAAAGTCAGCAAAGCCTATAGCACAGATATCGAAAATCTGTTCTGAAACTTCTCAAGTCCCGGTGGAGGCTGCCGATAACTTTCATCAGGACTCGTGTCTGAACGAATAAAAGGAACCTCCATGTCCAGTTTGATTAACAGCGCCATGAGTGGCCTCAGTGCTGCTCAGGCGGCACTCAATACCGTCAGTAATAACATTTCAAGCTATAACGTGGCAGGTTACACCCGCCAGACGACCGTGCTGGGTGCGTCTAACAGCACGCTGACCGGCGGTGGCTGGGTGGGTAACGGGGTGTATGTGTCTGGTGTGCAGCGTGAATATGATGCTTTCATCACCAACCAACTGCGCGCCGCGCAAACGCAGAGTAGCGGTCTGACGACGCGCTATCAGCAGATGTCAAAAATTGACGATGTGCTCTCTGATTCCACCAACTCACTTTCGACGACGCTTCAGGATTTCTTTAAAAGCCTGCAAACGCTGGTGAGCAACGCGGAAGACCCGGCCGCAAGACAGACGGTGCTGGGAAAAGCGGATGGTCTGGTCAATCAGTTTAAAACGAACGACCAGTATCTTCGCGATCAGGATTCTCAGGTTAATACCGCCATCGCTTCAAGCGTTGAGCAGATCAACAACTACGCAAAACAGATTGCGAATCTGAACGATCAGATTTCCCGTCTTACCGGCGTAGGGGCAGGTTCATCGCCAAATGATCTGCTGGATCAGCGCGATCAGCTGGTGAGTGAGCTGAACCAAATTGTGGGTGTTGAAGTGGCTGTTCAGGACGGTGGCACCTATAACGTCTCCTTTGGCAACGGTTACAGCCTGGTGCAGGGGAGCAAAGCAAATCAGTTAGCCGCGGTGAAATCCAGCGCCGATCCGACCCGGACGACTATCGCCTACAGCGATGAGGTGTCCGGCAACGTCGAAATTCCCGAGAAAATGGTCACCACCGGTTCGCTGGGGGGCTTGTTTACGTTCCGCTCAGAAGATCTGGATAAAGCGCGTAACAACCTCAATCAGCTGGCACTGGCCTTTGCGGACGCGATGAATAAGCAGCATGAAGCCGGGTTTGATGCCAATGGCGATGCCGGTGGCAAGCTGTTCGACTTTGGTTCGCCAGCCGTGGTAACCAACAGCCGCAATACCGGTACGGCCGCAATGACGGCCACTGTGGCAGACAGCACCAAAGTGCAGGCCACCGATTATAAGCTGCAGTTTAACGGCACCGACTGGACTATCACCCGTTCGGATAAAACCAGCTTCACCATGGCCCCGGACGCAAGTGGCAATCTCTCCTTTGATGGCCTGAATGTCAACGTGACCGGTAGCGCGAACGCCAAAGACAGTTTCATCGTCAAGCCTGTTTCTGATGTCATCGTCAATATGGAGCTCAAGTTCAAAGATGAGTCCAAACTGGCTATGGCATCCGCAAGCAACGGCGGCGAGAGCGACAACCGCAATGGCCAAAAACTGCTCGATCTGCAAAACAGTAAGGTTGTTGGCGGCAATAAGACTTTCAACGATGCCTATGCTTCCCTTGTCAGTACGGTCGGCAGCTCAACCGCCGCGCTGAAAACCAGCAGCGAAACGAAAGCGAATGTGGCGACGCAACTGACTAAGCAGCAGCAGTCCATCTCTGGGGTAAACCTCGACGAAGAGTATGGCAACCTGCAGCGCTATCAGCAGTATTACCTTGCCAATGCGCAGGTTTTACAAACTGCCAGCACGCTTTTTGATGCAATTATCAATATTCGCTAAGGCTGAGGTGAAAAATGCGTATTAGCACCCAGATGATGTACGACCAGAATATGCGGGGAATCACCGATTCCCAGAGCAAGTGGTTGAGCTACGGTGAGCAAATGTCCACCGGTAAGCGTGTTAACCGTCCGTCGGACGATCCTATTGCGGCGTCGCAGGCGGTTGTGCTGTCACAGGCTCAGGCGCAAAACAGCCAGTTTGACCTTGCTCGTACTTTTGCAACACAGAAAGTGTCACTTGAAGAGAGCGTCCTCTCCCAAGTAACAACTGCCATTCAAAGTGCTCAGGAAAAAATTGTCTATGCAGGAAACGGGACGTTAAGTGATAGCGATCGGGCATCGCTAGCGACGGACTTGCAAGGGATTCGCGATCAGCTGATGAACCTTGCGAACAGCACGGACGGCAATGGGCGATACATTTTCGCTGGTTATAAGACGGAGTCCGTCGCTTTTGACCAAACCAGCGGCGATTATATAGGCGGTGATACTCCAATTAACCAGCAGGTGGATTCTTCGCGAAATATGCAGATCAGCCATACAGGCACAGAGGTTTTTGCCACCTTTACCAGTAATGCAACGCCGGAGCCTGGTGGGGGAACGCAGGAAAAGAACCTCTTCAAGATCCTGGATAAAGCAATCGCCTCGCTAAACACACCTGTTGGTGACGATCAGGATAAAGCCGATCAGGAGAGAGCGGCCATTGATGTTGCTAACCGGGGGCTGCGTAACACTCTTGATAATGTATTAACCGTTCGGGCTGATTTGGGTACTAAGCTTAACGAGCTGGATAAACTGAACACGTTAAGTAATGACCGGGCGCTATCTCAGACCGCGCAAATGAGCGATCTTGTAGATGTGGACTGGAATGAAGCGATTTCCTCTTACACCATGCAGCAGGCTGCCTTGCAGGCGTCCTATAAAGCGTTTAGCGATATGCAGGGTATGTCGCTGTTCCAGTTGAACAAATAACATCTTTACCTCTTAGAACATGTCTTGAAACTGGGCATGTTTTGACTGCCCAATCCGTCTGGATTGGGCATTTTTTTTAGGCAATGTCTGCCTGCACGGCGCTGACGCGAGCGCTCTCAATCAGGCGAATGACCAGCGCAATGACGCCGCATACCGTCGCAAGCGCGACCACTCCGGTCCATCCCGCCAGCGTATAGATATTACTGCCCAGCGCAGAGCCCAGTGCCATGCCGATGAAGATTACCGTAAAGAGCAGGGCGTTCAGGCGTCCACGGGCCTGCGGCTCAAGGCTATACACCAGATTCTGATGCGCCACCAGGCTTGACTGCAGACCCAGATCGAACCCGACGGCGGAAAGGGCAATCAGGATGAGCTGTCCATGAAGGCCCAGCGCGGGCATCAGGAACATCAGGGCAAATGAGACGGTCACGAGAAGCGCACCGAGCTGCGTGACTTTTCCGGCACCCAGCTTATCGGCCAGACCTCCCGCCAGCGGGGCGGCTAATGCACCTGCAGCACCTGCAATACCAAATCCCCCCGCGACCGCACTTCCTAAGTGATAACGTTCCAGCAGCATCACCGCCAGTGTGGACCAGAAGGCGCTAAAGGCAATCGACAGAAAACCCTGAGCCAGCGCGGCGCGGCGCAGAGCCGGATAACGACGCCACAGGTGTTCCATAGAACGCAGCAGCGCCGGATAGCTCAGGGTGGAGTGGATGGCAAACCGCGGGAGTACGGCCCACATCACAACGCCGATAAACGCAATGCTTGCGGCAGCCAGCTGGTACATGACGCGCCAGCCAAAAGCCTCACCTACCACGCCGCTGACGGTTCGGGAGAGCAGAATACCCAGCAACAGACCGGTCATCACCGTACCGACGGTTTTCCCCTGTTTGCCTTCCGGCGCAAGGATTGCAGCGGCAGGGACGATATCCTGCGCCATGGTGGCGGCCATGCCAATAAGCAGACTTGCCAGCAGCAGGGAGTGGATTTGTCCGGTCAGGCTACAGCCAAGCAGAAATAGCGCCAGGGCTGCACTTTTTATCAGGATCAGTGTTCTGCGGTCGTGGCGGTCGCCGAGCGGCAGCAGGAACAGGATCCCCAGAGCATATCCCGCCTGGGTAAGCGTCGGGACCATGCCCATTCCTTCGATACTCAGATGCAGGTCAGCGCCCATCAGCGGCAGCAGAGGCTGAGCATAATAGATGGATGCCACACTGAAGCCCGCACCGAGCGCCAGCATTAAGATGACCCAGCGGCTTACGGCATGGGCGGCGGATGTTGTGTTCATAAGATGTTCCTCATTCATCGTGTGTGGCTATTTTTTATCAGCACGCCTTGCAGCGGTAGCGGGCCCGGTGGTAAAACGCTTATACGTTTAACGTATAGGCAAAAAGATGATGAAAAGAGTTGAGCGTATAGACAGGGTGGAGTTAATGCGGACGTTTGTTCGTATTGTTGAGGCCGGGTCCCTCTCTGCGGCGGCACGGCAGCTGGCAACCACCCAGGCCACGGTGAGCCGACGGTTGCAGTCGCTTGAGACGATGCTCGGCGTGCGCCTGATATTGCGCACTACTCACACGACGCGTCTGACGGATGACGGCGAGCGCTGCTATCAGCACGCCCGTCGGGTGATTGACAGCTGGCTGGCACTGGAAGATGAGGTAGGGCAGACAGAAGACGAACCGGTAGGCGTCCTGCGGGTACGCGCCCCGCACGCGTTTGGTCAGGATCAGCTCCTGAAACCGTTAACCGAATTTCTGCAGCGTTATCCGCAGCTTTCTATTGAGTGGATGCTCAACGACCGGTCGGCTGACTTTCTCGGCGACAACCTTGACTGTGCGATTCGGGTGGGCGTCGAGGTTGACCCGGCGACCGTGTCCGTGCTGCTGGCTGAGGTGCCGCGCTCAGTGGTGGCTTCTCCGGCATTGCTGGCCCGTTTTCCGGCGGTTAACACCCCGGAAGATTTGCAGCAGCTTCCCTGGATAGCCATCAGCTCTTTCTACCAGCGCCATGTGGAGCTTTTTCACGATGCCTCGCCAGCCACCGCGCGCGTGGCGATTACTCCCCGCCTCAGTACCGACAGTCTGTATGTCGCACGCAATACGGCTCTCACCGGGCTTGGCGTGGCGGTGGTATCAAGCTGGACAGTGCAGGAAGATATTCGGGAAGGGCGGTTGGTGCATTTACTTCCCGAGTGGCAGCCGGCGGCGTTACCGGTGCATCTGGTTTACCCCTGGTCCCGTTACTATCCGGCGCGCTTGCGGCGTTTTCTGGAGTTGATGCGGCAGATCATGCCGGAGGTCACTGGAATGAGAAAGCCGCTACAGCAGCCATAAAAAAGCCGACCCGAAGGTCGGCTTTCACACTTAGGTTGCGTTATTCAACTGACTGCGGACGGGTTGCTGGTGCAGTAGCCTTGTGCGTAGCACTGTGACCACCGGCAGCACCTTTACCTTCGAAGTTGAACTCCGGGCGAACCCAGTCGCTGTGACGCGGTGCTTCAGGCACATACTCAGGCGCAGGGGCGCGAGTCATCGGTGCTGTGGCAACGTGCGCAGGCGCGACGGCAACCTTCACCGGCTCGGGTTTCACTTCCGGCGCTTTCGCTTCTTCAACAACAGGTTCAACCTGAATCTCAACGTCCTGCACAACCTCTTCGGTCGTGGTTTCAACGATGGTTTCAGCGGTTTCTTCCACTGCGGCTACAGGTTCAGCCTCTTCAGCGACTTCTTCAGCCACCACGGCATCTTCTTCGGCAATAAGCTGCGGCGCGGCATCAACCGGGGCAGCAATCACTTCTGGATGGGTGGTTTCGACGTCCACAGCGTGAGGTGCTTCAGTTTCAACAACCTGTGGTTCAACCACGGTTGCCGCTTCCGTTACAACCTCTTCTGCCGCTGCTGCTGGTGCAATCACCTCTTCGGTCACAGCCTGTTCTTCAACAGCCTGTTCCGGGCGAGCAACAGGGTAGCGGATCCAGACTTTACCGGATGCCATTTCAGGTGACGCGCACGCCACGGTCATTGGCATTGGGGACTGCGTTGGGTAACGCTCGTCACGGTAGCGACGACGACGCTGACCGCTCACGCGCAGATGACGCGGAGAACGGCGCGAGCGACGCGGCATACCCGCGTTGTCACGGTTTTCACCGTTTTCATCCTGCTCTACCTGATTTTCCACGACGGCCGGGAGGTCAACTTTCGCAACCTGCGTACCCGTTGTAGTTTCTGTCACTTCGGCTGCGACAGCTGCGGTTTCTTCTGCCTGAGCAGCACCGACGCGCACTTTCTGAGTCAGCTGGCGCTGCTTACGACGTGGCATAACCTGAGTACGTTCTTCCTGCTCGGTCTCCTGCTGCTCAGCAGGTTCTTCGCGATTCAGGTTTTTAACGTCCTGCTGCGCCTGGCGTTTTTCGTCGTTACGGCGACGGTTACGCTCACGGCGAGGCTGCTGCTCGTCGCGCTGTTTGCTCTTCTCGGACTCATCGCCCGCCTGCTGGCGAATTTCACGATCTTCAACGTTCTGCTGTTGTTTCTCGCGACGGTTGCGACGGTTGTCTTCGCGTTGCTCACGGCCTTCATTGTTGTCTGAACGGTTGTCACGACGCTCGTTACGGTCGCTGCGGTCATTACGATCGCGGCGATTGTGCTGACGCTTACGACGGTCCTGCTGACGCTCAGGTTTAGCCGCTTTAGGTTCTTCTTTCGGCTGCTCTGGCTGAACTTCTTCACCTGCGAACATTTTCTTCAGCGCGCCAAAGAAACGGCTCAGCAGACCCGGTTGTACTGGCTCGGCTTTTGCCGCCACTGCCGGTTTTTGTGCCGCAGGTTTAGCCGCTGGTTTTTCCAGGGCACTTTCTGGCGGAGCTTCCGGCATGATGAAGGTCGCTAACGCAGGTTGCTCTGGCAGTTTACGCTCGGCTGGCTCTTCATCGGACGGCAGCGCCATCTCTTCTTCATGCAGCTTCGGCAGCAGGTAGCTGAGCGTGCTGGTCTCTTCGCCTTTACGGACACGCAGCACGTGATAGTGCGGCGTTTCCATCTGGTCGTTTGGCACGATGATGCAGCGAACACCGCCCTGGCGCGCTTCAATGGCACTCACCGCGGCACGTTTTTCGTTCAGCAGGTAGGAGGCAATTGGCACCGGAACAATGGCGTGAACCTCTTTAGTGTTCTCTTTCAGCGCTTCTTCTTCAATCAGACGCAGAATAGAGAGAGACAGAGATTCGTTATCACGAACGGTCCCGGTACCGGAGCAGCGCGGGCAAACGTGATGGCTGGATTCGCCCAGAGACGGGCTCAGGCGCTGGCGGGACATCTCCAGCAGGCCGAAGCGCGAAATATGGCTAATCTGGATACGCGCACGATCCTGGCGCACCGCTTCGCGCAGACGGTTTTCAACCGCACGCTGGTGACGAACAGGGGTCATGTCGATAAAGTCGATAACAATCAGACCACCCAGGTCGCGCAGGCGGAGCTGGCGGGCGATTTCATCAGCGGCTTCAAGGTTGGTGTTGAAGGCGGTCTCTTCGATATCGCCGCCGCGCGTCGCACGTGCGGAGTTGATGTCGATAGCGGTCAGCGCTTCTGTGGTATCGATAACGATAGAACCGCCGGATGGCAGACGCACTTCACGCTGGAAGGCGGACTCAATCTGGGATTCAATCTGATAGTGGCTGAACAGCGGGATTTCGCCGGTGTACAGTTTGATTTTGCTGGTGAAGTCCGGACGACCCAGTGCGGCGATGTGCTGGCGAGCCAGCTCAAGCACCTTCGGGTTGTCGATGAGAATTTCACCGATATCCTGACGCAGATAGTCGCGGAAGGCACGTACAATAACGTTACTTTCCTGGTGGATCAGGAACGGAGCAGGGCGGCTTTCTGCTGCTTTCTGGATAGCTTCCCAGTGCTTCAGACGGAAGCTTAAGTCCCACTGCAGCGCTTCGGCAGATTTGCCCACACCGGCGGTACGCACGATAAGACCCATGCCATCCGGCAGTTCAAGACTGGCCAGCGCTTCTTTCAGTTCGGTACGGTCATCGCCTTCGATACGGCGAGAGATACCACCCGCACGCGGGTTGTTTGGCATCAGTACCAGATAACTTCCCGCCAGGCTGATAAAGGTTGTCAGTGCGGCACCTTTGTTGCCGCGCTCTTCTTTATCAATCTGAACAATCACTTCCTGACCTTCACGCAGAACATCTTTGATATTCGGACGGCCATGAGCGTTGTAGTTAGCAGGGAAATATTCGCGGGCGATTTCTTTCAGAGGGAGGAAACCATGACGCTCAGCACCGTAATCGACAAATGCAGCCTCAAGGCTTGGTTCAATGCGGGTGATTTTACCTTTGTAAATGTTCGCTTTTTTCTGTTCGTGTCCAGGACTTTCGATATCCAGATCGTACAGGCGCTGCCCATCCACAAGGGCGACACGCAACTCTTCTTGCTGAGTTGCGTTGATTAACATTCTTTTCATCGTAACTTACTCGTTATTCTTACATTGACGACAAAGCTGCGGGCAAGGTGACGCTTTCCGGGGTATGAACCGATGGCCTCGTGTCTATTCACGTCGCCAACCTCACGGTTGTCGCTCGCTTAAGAGGCGCAGAGTGTCGGTTGCCTGTGTTTCATACGGAAACACAGCGCAATTATCAGGGGAATTGCCTGGGTAGAACTCTCCAGAGAACAATCCTTATACCGGGAAGTACTGCAACCCGCAGCCCGCTAACTGCCTGAAAGATCAATACGTCTTACGCCATTGCTGCGTGGATGATCGGTCAGACAAAATTGGTCATTCCGTCGACATCCTTACAAAACCCGGATTTAACGCGGAAAACGGCTTCATTATTCCACTGCTCGCCGGGTTATAGCAAGATGACTTTTACCAATTATCACCCGGTTACTCACAGTTTCTTCACTTCAGGATGGTGATTGGTTTAATAACCACCAAATCGATTGCGCGAAACCGGGGCAGGCCGGATAAAAGTAAATATAAGCATAGAAAAATGAGTGGCGCTAATGCCTGACGATATTTAGAATCGCCAACCATGAAAACAGAGACTCCAGCCGTAAAAATGGTTGCTATCGCCGATGATGAAGCGGGGCAACGTATCGATAACTTTTTGCGCACCCAGCTGAAAGGGGTACCAAAAAGCATGATTTACCGCATCCTGCGTAAGGGCGAGGTGCGGGTTAACAAAAAACGCGTGAAGCCTGAGTATAAGCTCGAAGCCGGTGACGAAGTGCGTATCCCGCCGGTGCGTGTTGCCGAACGTGAAGAAGAGGTCGTGTCGCCTAAGCTGCAGAAGGTGGCCGCCCTGAGTGATGTGATCTTGTATGAAGATGATCATATCCTGGTGCTGAATAAACCGTCGGGTACGGCGGTACACGGCGGCAGCGGTCTCAGCTTCGGCGTGATTGAAGGGCTGCGCGCGCTGCGCCCGGAAGCCCGTTTCCTCGAACTGGTTCACCGTCTCGATCGTGACACCTCTGGCGTGCTGCTGGTCGCCAAAAAACGTTCAGCCCTGCGCTCGTTGCACGAGCAACTGCGCGAAAAAGGGATGCAGAAAGATTATCTGGCGCTGGTGCGCGGTCAGTGGCAGTCCCACGTGAAAGTGGTGCAGGCCCCGCTGTTGAAAAATATTTTGCAAAGCGGTGAGCGAATTGTTCGCGTCAGCCAGGAAGGTAAACCGTCTGAGACGCGCTTCAAAGTAGAAGAGCGCTATGAGTTTGCCACCCTGGTGCGCTGTAGCCCGGTGACGGGCCGAACCCACCAGATTCGCGTGCATACCCAGTTTGCGGGCCATCCAATTGCCTTTGACGACCGCTATGGCGACAGGGAATTTGATAAGCAACTGGCGGGGACGGGGCTGTCGCGTCTGTTCCTGCATGCGGCAGCGCTGAAGTTTACCCATCCGAATACCGGCGAGACTATACGTATTGAAGCGCCGCTGGATGAGCAGTTGAAACGCTGCCTGAAAGTTCTGCGCGGCTAAGGTAAAAGTTAAACGGCAACGGAATTGCCGTTTTTAATGTTTGCCCCCTCTCCCTGTGGGAGAGGGCCGGGGTGAGGGCATCAGGCGGCAACGGTCACGCTGTCAGCGGATTACACGCTTCGCGTCTTAACATCTGGCACAGCGCAATCAGCGGTAAGCCCACCAGCGTGTTCGGATCACGCCCCTCCAGCTTTTCGAAGAGCGCAATCCCAAGACCTTCACTTTTAAAACTGCCGGCGCAGTTGAGAGGCCGTTCACGACGCACATAATCAGTGATTTCTTGCTCGCTCAGGTGTCGGAAGTGAACATCAAACGGTTCGCATTCGGTCTGCAGGTGGCCCACGGCGGAGTTGTAGAGCGCGAGGCCGGTATAAAAGGTAACAATATTGCCGCGCGCCTGCATAAGCTGTTTACAGGCATTCTCTTCGGTGTGTGGTTTACCGGTGATGACACCATCCAGCACGCAAACCTGATCGGAGCCTATAATCAAATGCGAAGGGTATTGTGCGGCAAGCGATTGTGCTTTCTCTTTCGCCAGACGCGTTACTAGATGACGCGGCGACTCGCCAGGTTGTGGCGTCTCATCAACGTCCGGCGCGGCACACATAAACGGGATCCCGAGCTTTTCCAGCAACATTCGGCGGTAGGGAGAAGTGGAAGCGAGAACGAGATTTGGCATATTTTTATCACCAGATATAGCGTATCGATGCCAGCCATTTTAAACTACAGGCCGCAATGTGTGCGAATAATTGGCAAAAGGCAGCCCTGGTTTCCTTTTTCTTTGACTATATGACGTTACAAAGTTAATATGCGCGCCCTATGCAAAAGGTAAAATTACCCCTGACTCTTGATCCGGTTCGTACGGCTCAAAAACGCCTCGATTACGAAGGTATCTATACTTCCGATCAGGCTGAGCGTATTGCCGAATCCGTAGTCAGTGTGGACAGTGATGTGGAATGCTCCATGTCGTTCGCTATCGATAACCAGCGCCTTGCCGTTTTAACCGGTGATGCAAAGGTGACGGTAACGCTCGAATGTCAGCGTTGCGGGAAACCGTTCACACAGCACGTTCACACAACGTATTGTTTCAGTCCGGTTCGTTCTGACGAACAGGCTGAGGCACTCCCGGAAGCGTATGAGCCGATTGAGGTTAACGAATTCGGTGAAATCGATCTTCTGGCTCTGGTTGAAGATGAAATCATCCTCACCTTGCCAGTGGTTCCGGTGCATGATTCTGAACACTGTGAAGTGTCCGAGGCGGACATGGTCTTTGGGGAACTGCCTGATGAAGCGCAAAAACCAAACCCATTTGCCGTATTAGCCAGCTTAAAGCGTAAGTAATTGAGGAGTAAGGTCCATGGCCGTACAACAGAATAAACCAACCCGTTCCAAACGTGGCATGCGTCGTTCCCATGACGCGCTGACTGCAGTTACCAGCCTGTCTGTAGACAAGACTTCTGGTGAGAAACACCTGCGTCACCACATCACTGCTGACGGTTTCTACCGCGGCCGCAAGGTTATCACTAAGTAATCACGCGTTTGCGTGATTAGGCTTAGTGAGGAACTCCCCGTGCAAACGGGGAATTTACCGAACCAGGCTGCGACGATACCTTGACACGTCTAACCCTGGCGTTAGATGTCATGGGAGGAGATTTTGGGCCTTCCGTGACAGTGCCTGCAGCATTGCAGGCACTGAATTCTAATTCGCAACTCACACTTCTTTTAGTCGGCAATCCCGACACAATCACGC
Organism: Enterobacter cloacae complex sp. 2022EL-00981; assembly: GCF_028737495.1. Classification (NCBI taxonomy): domain Bacteria; kingdom Pseudomonadati; phylum Pseudomonadota; class Gammaproteobacteria; order Enterobacterales; family Enterobacteriaceae; genus Enterobacter; species Enterobacter cloacae complex sp. 2022EL-00981. Next base: position 47,939 of record NZ_JAQZRK010000016.1, on the reverse strand, counting down.
CATTACTTGCAAAAGCTGACTTCGAACAACGTTCACGTCTGCAGATTATTCCTGCGCAGTCAGTTATTGCCAGTGATGCCCGGCCATCGCAGGCGATTCGCAATAGCCGTGGCAGCTCTATGCGAATGGCGCTGGAGCTGGTAAAAGAAGGACGTGCGCAGGCCTGCGTCAGCGCGGGGAATACCGGCGCGCTGATGGGGCTGTCGAAATTACTGCTCAAGCCTATTGAGGGCATTGAGCGTCCGGCGCTGGTGACGGTACTCCCGCATCAGCAAAAGGGCAAAACGGTGGTGCTCGATCTGGGCGCTAACGTCGATTGTGATAGTACAATGCTGGCTCAGTTTGCCGTGATGGGGTCGGTGCTGGCAGAAGAAGTGGTCGGGATCACCAATCCCCGTGTTGCGTTACTGAACATAGGTGAAGAAGAGACCAAAGGCCTGGACAGCATTCGTGAGGCTGCCGAATTGCTTAAACAGGTTCCCTCCATCAACTATATTGGTTATCTCGAAGCCAATGAGTTGCTGACGGGGAAAACGGATGTTCTGGTGTGTGATGGCTTCACTGGAAACGTGACGTTGAAGACCATGGAAGGGGTTGTGCGAATGTTCCTTTCTCTCCTCAAATCGCAGGGAGAAGGTAAAAAAAGCGCCTGGTGGCTGATTTTATTAAAGCGTTGGTTACAAAAAAGCCTGACGCGGCGATTCAGTCACCTCAACCCCGACCAGTATAATGGCGCCTGTCTGTTAGGATTGCGCGGCATTGTGATCAAGAGTCACGGTGCCGCCAATCAGCGAGCATTTACTGTCGCCATTGAACAGGCAGTGCAGGCGGTGCAGCGACAAGTCCCTCAGCGGATTGCCGCTCGCCTGGAATCTGTATTAGCTAAAAGTGACTGAGCGTACATGTATACGAAGATTATTGGTACCGGCAGCTATCTGCCAACACAAGTGCGAACCAACGCCGATCTGGAAAAAATGGTAGATACGTCTGACGAGTGGATTGTCACGCGCACAGGTATCCGTGAACGTCGTATCGCCGCGCCAGACGAAACCGTGTCCACCATGGGTTATGAAGCCGCACAGCGTGCTATCGAGATGGCGGGCATCGATAAAGATCAGATTGGTTTGATCGTGGTTGCCACGACATCGGCCACGCATGCTTTCCCAAGCGCAGCGTGCCAGGTGCAGAATATGCTCGGTATTAAAGGCTGCCCGGCGTTTGACGTTGCCGCAGCGTGCGCGGGTTTCACCTACGCATTGAGCGTTGCCGATCAGTATGTAAAATCCGGCGCGGTGAAGTATGCGCTGGTGATCGGTGCTGACGTGCTGGCGCGTACCTGCGATCCAACCGATCGCGGAACGATCATTATTTTTGGTGATGGTGCGGGTGCCGTACTGCTGGGTCAGTCTGAAGAGCCGGGCATCATCTCCACGCATCTGCATGCTGACGGTAGCTATGGCGAACTGTTAACGCTGCCTAATGCCGACCGTGTGAATCCGGACAGCTCTATCTACCTGACCATGGCAGGTAACGAAGTGTTTAAGGTCGCGGTGACGGAACTGGCCCACATTGTTGATGAAACGCTGGAGGCGAATGGCCTTGAGCGCACCGCACTCGACTGGCTGGTGCCGCATCAGGCGAACCTGCGTATTATCAGTGCAACCGCGAAAAAGCTGGGCATGTCGATGGATAACGTTGTGGTGACGCTCGATCGCCACGGCAATACCTCTGCGGCGTCAGTACCGTGCGCCTTTGATGAAGCGGTACGTGACGGACGAATCAAACGGGGCCAGTTGGTCTTGCTTGAAGCCTTCGGTGGCGGGTTCACCTGGGGTTCCGCGCTGGTTCGTTTCTAGGATAAGGATTAAAAGATGACGCAATTTGCTTTTGTGTTTCCGGGGCAGGGCTCTCAAACCGTTGGGATGTTGTCTGAAATGGCAGCAAACTATCCGGTAATCGAAGAGACTTTCCGTGAAGCTTCCGATGCGCTGGGTTATGATTTATGGGCGCTGACCCAACAAGGTCCGGCCGAAGAGCTGAACAAAACCTGGCAGACTCAGCCAGCACTGCTTACTGCTTCCGTTGCGCTGTGGCGCGTCTGGCAGCAGAAGGGCGGTAAAGCGCCAGCCCTGCTCGCGGGCCATAGCCTGGGTGAATACTCTGCACTGGTCTGTGCCGGTGTGATCGCCTTTGCTGACGCGGTACGCCTGGTAGAACTGCGTGGTAAATTCATGCAGGAAGCGGTGCCAGAAGGCACGGGCGGCATGTCTGCTATTATCGGTCTCGACGATGCTTCCATCGCAAAAGCGTGTGAAGAATCAGCAGAAGGTCAGGTGGTTTCACCGGTTAACTTCAACTCGCCAGGCCAGGTGGTTATCGCGGGTCATAAAGAAGCGGTTGAACGTGCAGGTGCAGCCTGTAAAGCCGCGGGCGCGAAACGTGCGCTGCCGCTGCCAGTGAGTGTTCCGTCCCACTGTGCGCTGATGAAACCTGCTGCTGACAAGCTGGCGGTTGAGCTGGAAAAAATTACCTTTAACGCACCGACGATTTCCGTTGTGAACAACGTCGATGTGAAATGTGAAACCACGCCGGAGGCTATCCGTGACGCGCTGGTTCGCCAGCTCTATAGCCCGGTACAGTGGACCAAAACCGTTGAGTTTATGGCCTCTCAGGGCATTGAGCACCTGTACGAAGTCGGCCCAGGGAAAGTCCTGACTGGTTTGACAAAACGTATTGTTGACACCCTGACTGCCTCGGCGATTAACGAGCCGGAAGCCATTGAAGCGGCACTCTCGCAATAAAAGAGGAATACCATGAGTTTTGAAGGAAAAATTGCCCTGGTCACTGGCGCAAGCCGCGGTATCGGGCGTGCAATTGCTGAAACACTGGCCGCGCGCGGCGCGAAAGTGATTGGTACAGCAACCAGCGAGAATGGCGCGAAGGCCATCAGCGACTATCTGGGTGCGAACGGTAAAGGTCTGGTACTGAATGTGACCGAACCTGCATCTATCGAATCTGTTCTGGAAAATATTCGCGCAGAGTTTGGCGAAGTGGATATTCTGGTCAATAATGCCGGGATCACTCGCGATAACCTGTTGATGCGAATGAAAGACGACGAGTGGAACGATATTATCGAAACCAACCTGTCATCTGTATTCCGTCTGTCAAAAGCGGTAATGCGCGCTATGATGAAAAAGCGTCATGGTCGTATTATCACTGTCGGTTCTGTGGTTGGTACCATGGGAAATGCTGGTCAGGCTAACTACGCTGCGGCGAAAGCAGGTCTGATTGGTTTCAGTAAGTCGCTGGCGCGTGAAGTCGCGTCCCGCGGGATTACTGTAAACGTTGTTGCTCCGGGCTTTATTGAAACGGACATGACGCGTGCGCTGACTGATGAGCAGCGTGCGGGTACGCTGGCAGCTGTTCCTGCGGGCCGCTTAGGCGACCCTAAAGAAATTGCCAGCGCGGTTGCATTTTTAGCCTCTGACGAAGCGGGTTACATCACTGGTGAAACCCTCCACGTCAACGGCGGGATGTATATGGTTTAATCACGATCGAAAATATTTGCGTTATTGGGGGGATTGGCCTCAAAATAACGTAAAATCGTGGTAAGACCTGCCGGGATTTAGTTGCAAATTTTTCAACATTTTATACACTACGAAAACCATCGCGAAAGCGAGTTTTGATAGGAAATTTAAGAGTATGAGCACTATCGAAGAACGCGTTAAGAAAATTATCGGCGAACAGCTGGGCGTTAAGCAGGAAGAAGTTGTGAACTCCGCTTCCTTCGTTGAAGACCTGGGCGCAGATTCTCTTGACACCGTTGAGCTGGTAATGGCTCTGGAAGAAGAGTTTGATACTGAGATTCCGGACGAAGAAGCTGAGAAGATCACCACCGTTCAGGCTGCCATTGATTACATCAACGGCCACCAGGCGTAAGTGAACATCTCCAGGCGGTCATTCGACCGCCTGAGTTTTATCTTTTTTAGTCCCACGAATCTCTTTTTTTATCCCTCCCTGGAGGACAAACGTGTCTAAGCGTCGTGTAGTTGTGACCGGACTTGGCATGTTGTCTCCTGTCGGCAATACCGTAGAGTCCACCTGGAAAGCTCTCCTTGCCGGTCAGAGCGGCATCAGCCTAATCGACCATTTCGATACTAGCGCCTATGCAACGAAATTTGCTGGCTTAGTAAAGGATTTTAACTGTGAAGAGATCATCTCGCGCAAAGAACAGCGCAAGATGGATGCCTTCATTCAATATGGAATTGTCGCTGGCGTTCAGGCCATGCAGGATTCTGGCCTTGAAATTACGGAAGAGAACGCAACCCGTATCGGTGCTGCTATTGGCTCCGGGATTGGCGGTCTTGGTCTGATCGAGGAAAACCATTCATCTCTCATGAATGGCGGACCGCGTAAAATCAGCCCGTTCTTCGTTCCGTCCACGATTGTTAATATGGTGGCGGGTCACCTGACCATCATGTTCGGTCTGCGTGGGCCAAGCATTTCTATCGCGACCGCATGTACCTCTGGCGTGCATAACATCGGCCAGGCCGCGCGTATGATTGCGTACGGCGATGCAGATGCTATGGTGGCGGGCGGTGCTGAAAAAGCCAGTACCCCGCTTGGCGTGGGTGGCTTTGGTGCTGCGCGCGCGCTGTCTACCCGCAACGATAATCCTCAGGCGGCAAGCCGTCCTTGGGACAAAGACCGTGACGGTTTCGTGCTGGGCGATGGTGCAGGTATGCTCGTTCTGGAAGAGTACGAACATGCGAAAAAACGTGGCGCGAAAATTTATGCTGAAGTCGTTGGCTTTGGTATGAGCAGCGATGCCTATCACATGACGTCACCGCCAGAAAATGGTGCGGGCGCCGCGCTGGCCATGGAAAACGCGATTCGCGATGCGGGTATTACCCCAGCGCAAATCGGCTACGTTAACGCACACGGTACCTCTACCCCTGCGGGCGATAAAGCAGAAGCTCAGGCTGTTAAGTCTATCTTCGGTGAATCTGCCAGCCGCGTACTGGTCAGTTCCACAAAATCCATGACCGGTCACCTGTTGGGTGCGGCGGGGGCAGTAGAGTCTATTTACTCTATTCTTGCGCTGCGCGACCAGGCTGTTCCGCCAACCATCAACCTGGATAACCCGGATGAAGGTTGCGATCTGGACTTCGTTCCTCACGAAGCGCGCCAGGTGAGTGGAATGGAGTACACCCTGTGTAACTCCTTCGGCTTTGGCGGTACTAACGGTTCTCTGATCTTCAAAAAGATCTGAGTCTGCGTACCCTATGGCTGTGAAAAAAGGTCCGCTTGTCGGGCCTTTTTTATTCAGGCTAATCTTCTTGTCGGCTGCACGACATCCTGCCAGACTAAACGCCCACGCATAAGGAGCCACCATGTTTTTAATCAATGGCCTTGAGCAAGAATCTCTGCCTGCAAGCGACAGGGCGACTCAGTTTGGTGATGGCTGCTTTACCACGGCGCGCATTGCGGATGGCGACGTGTGTCTGCTGGAGGCGCATATACGTCGTCTGCAAACGGCCTGCAAAACGTTACTGATCCCCTTTACGCAATGGGACACGTTGCGCCAGGAAATGCGCCAGCTTGCGTCCGGAAAGCCCAGTGGGGTACTCAAGGTCATTATCAGCCGCGGCAGCGGTGGACGGGGTTATAGCGGTGCCAGTTGCCAACATCCCACCCGGATCCTGTCGGCTTCTGCGTATCCTGCCCAGTATACGCGCTGGCGTGAAGAGGGCGTTACCCTGACGCTCAGCCCGGTACGTCTGGGAAGAAACCCCATGCTTGCCGGGATAAAACATCTCAATCGTCTTGAGCAGGTGCTAATCCGTACTCATCTTGAGCAGACGACAGCCGATGAAGCGCTGGTTCTTGACAGCGAAGGGTTCATTACGGAATGCTGTGCGGCTAATTTATTCTGGCGGCAGGGCAACACTGTTTTCACGCCTTCGCTGGAACAGGCGGGAGTCAACGGTATCATGCGTCAGTTTTGTTTGCAGCAACTGGCACGCTCTGACTTTCACGTTGTCGAAGTTAACGCACGCGAAGAGGCGTTGCAGGCAGCAGATGAAATCGTTATTTGCAACGCGCTGATGCCGGTTATACCTGTCCGCGCTTATGGTCAAATTTGCTTGCCATCGCGCGAGCTGTTCTCTTTTTTAGCCCCGATATGTGAGCAAACCAGATAGTCATGAAGAAAATGTTGCGCTTTGTCCTCCTTCTAATCGTTGCGCTGGGTATCGCTGGCGGCGCGGGAATGTGGAAAGTTCGCCAGCTGGCGAACAGTAAGATCCTGATTAAGGACGAAACAATCTTTACCCTGAAAGCGGGAACCGGGCGACTGGCGCTCGGTGAACAGCTTTATGGCGATAAAATCATTAATCGTCCACGCGTGTTCCAGTGGTTATTGCGTGTGGAACCTGAGCTGTCTCATTTTAAAGCTGGCACCTATCGTTTCACGCCCGGGATGACCGTCAGAGAGATGCTGCAGCTTCTGGAAAGCGGCAAAGAAGCACAGTTCCCGCTGCGGTTTGTTGAAGGGATGCGCCTTAGCGATTACCTCAAACAGCTGCATGATGCGCCGTATATTAAGCACACGCTGAAAGATGACAGTTACCAGACGGTTGCCGCGGTACTTGAATTTGAACATCCCGAGTGGGTTGAAGGCTGGTTCTGGCCGGACACCTGGATGTATACAGCCGGAACAGCCGATGTGGCGATCCTGAAGCGTGCGCACAAAAAAATGGTCGCGGCGGTGGAGTCTGCGTGGGAAGGGCGCGCCGATGGCCTGCCGTATAAAGATCAAAACCAGTTTGTCACCATGGCCTCAATTATTGAGAAAGAGACCGCGGTGGCTTCAGAGCGCGACCAGGTGGCGTCGGTCTTTATCAACCGACTGCGCATTGGCATGCGTCTGCAAACTGACCCTACCGTGATTTACGGAATGGGTGAGAGCTACAGCGGCAAGATTTCACGAAAAGATCTGGAGACGCCGACGGCGTATAATACCTACGTTATTAGCGGACTGCCGCCAGGCCCGATTGCCACGCCGAGCGAAGCCTCGCTTAAGGCGGCCGCGCATCCGGCAAAAACACCGTATCTCTACTTTGTGGCTGATGGAAAAGGGGGGCATACCTTTAACACCAACCTTGCCAGCCATAATCGCTCCGTTCAGGATTATCTGAAGGCACTTAAGGAAAAAAATGCGCAGTAAATACATTGTCATTGAGGGACTCGAAGGAGCCGGTAAAACCACAGCCCGCAACGTGGTAATCGAAACGCTGAAAACGCTCGGCGTTGCGGACATGGTGTTTACCCGTGAACCCGGCGGTACGCAGCTGGCTGAAAAGCTGCGCAGCCTGGTGCTGGATATCAAATCCGTGGGCGATGAAGTTATCACTGACAAAGCCGAAGTGCTGATGTTCTATGCCGCTCGCGTGCAGCTGGTAGAGACGGTCATCAAACCGGCTCTGGCCGCTGGCAAGTGGGTCATTGGCGACCGTCACGATCTGTCGACTCAGGCGTATCAGGGCGGGGGACGCGGAATTGACCAGACAATGCTGGCAACGTTGCGTGATGCAGTATTAGGGGATTTCCGCCCCGATCTGACGCTGTATCTGGATGTAACGCCGGAAGTGGGCCTGAAGCGCGCGCGCGCGCGCGGCGAGCTGGATCGCATTGAGCAAGAGTCGCTCGACTTCTTTAATCGCACCCGCGCGCGTTATCTTGAACTCGCCAGTCAGGACAGTTCCATTCGCACCATTGATGCGACGCAGTCCCTGGAAGAGGTGACCCGTTCCATTGAGGAAAGTGTCAAACACTGGCTACAGGAGCAACAGGCATGAAATGGTATCCATGGTTGCGCCCGCACTTTGAACAGCTGATCGCCAGCTATCAGGCCGGACGGGGGCATCATGCGTTACTGATTCAGGCATTGCCAGGCATGGGTGAAGATGCATTGATCTACGCCATCACCCGTTTTCTGATGTGCCAGCAGCCAGAAGGTCACAAAAGCTGCGGTAAATGCCGCGGCTGCCAGCTGATGCAGGCGGGCACACATCCTGACTATTACACGCTGGAGCCTGAGAAGGGCAAAAGTGCGCTCGGTATCGATGCCGTGCGTGAAGTCAGTGAAAAATTATACGAGCACGCACGACTGGGTGGCGCAAAAGTCGTCTGGCTGAAAGACGCGGCGTTGCTTACCGAGGCGGCGGCAAACGCGCTGCTTAAGACGCTGGAGGAGCCACCGGAAAAAACGTGGTTCTTCCTGTCATGCCGCGATCCGGGTCGATTACTGGCGACGTTACGCAGTCGGTGTCGGCTTCATCACCTTGCGACTCCCCAGGAATCGTGGGCGCTGAGCTGGCTGGAGCGTGAGGTGACAACGTCACAGGATAGCGCGTTGTCCGCATTGCGCCTCAGCAGCGGCGCACCTGCCGCGGCGCTGGCTCTGCTGCAGGCGGACGTCTGGTCGCAACGAGAAGCGCTTTGCCGCGCCGTTGCCTCTGCGCTGGAGAGCGGTGACTGGTTGAGCGTACTGCCTGCACTTAACAGCGATCAGGCTGCCGAGCGTCTGCACTGGCTGGCTGCCTTACTTCTGGATGCCCTCAAGATCCAGCAGGGGGCCACGCTGCTGACCAATCCCGATGTCTGGCCACTGGTAAACACGCTGGCGAATCGTCTGCCAGGCGCCACGTTGCGTGCGATCCTGCACGATACTTGCCAGAGCCGCGAACAACTTTTAACGGTAACCGGTCTTAATCGCGAGCTTGTACTGACCGACCAGTTACTGCGTATCGAACATTACCTGCAACCAGGCGTTACTCCGCCTGTTTCCCATCTCTGAGAGAGACATTATGTTTTTAGTCGACTCACACTGCCATCTCGATGGCCTGGATTATCAATCCCTGCATAAAGACGTGGACGACGTGCTGGCTAAAGCCGCCGCCCGCGATGTGAAATTTTGCCTTGCGGTGGCTACCACGCTGCCGGGCTATCGCACCATGCGTGAGCTGGTGGGCGTTCGCCCTAATGTGGTCTTTTCCTGTGGCGTGCATCCGCTCAATCAGGATGAAGTATACGACGTCGAGGAGTTACGTCGTCTGGCGGCCGAAGAGGGCGTGGTAGCGATGGGGGAAACCGGGCTGGACTATTACTACACGCCGGAGACCATGGCGCGTCAGCAGGAGTCCTTCCGCCATCACATTCGCATTGGCCGTGAGCTTAACAAACCGGTTATCGTTCATACCCGCGATGCCCGCGCCGATACCCTGGCGATCCTCAGGGAAGAAAACGTGACGGATTGCGGTGGCGTACTACACTGTTTCACAGAAGACAGAGAAACGGCGGGAAAACTGCTTGATTTAGGGTTTTATATCTCGTTTTCCGGGATCGTGACGTTCCGTAACGCTGAGCAGCTTCGCGATGCTGCGCGTTATGTTCCGCTCGATCGTATTCTGGTGGAAACAGACTCTCCTTATCTGGCTCCGGTACCGCATCGCGGTAAAGAAAACCAGCCAGCAATGACGAGAGACGTGGCTGAATACATGGCCGTTCTGAAGGGTGTCAGTATCGAAGAGCTGGCCCGCGTCACGACGGAAAACTTCTCTACACTGTTCCATATTGACCCCGCCCGCCTGCAATCTGTTTGATACACCTGTTTTTTTTAGGCTCGTAATTAATAGTTAAAACGAGTAAAGTTCACCGCCTCATTTGGGGCGGTGATGGTGTTTTTAGACACATCCAGAAATGCTTTTTGTAAATAACTGAAAGTTTTTCGACCGTCTTAAGCTGAAACGTGATAGCCGTCAAACAAACTCAGAGGGAATTATTTTACTCTGTGTAATAAATAAAGGGCGCTTAGATGTCCTGTCCACGGCACGGTACTCCCCCCGGGCCAATGCGTGAAAGCGTAAAAAAAGCACAAATACTCAGGAGCACTCTCAATTATGTTTAAGAATGCATTTGCTAACCTGCAAAAGGTCGGTAAATCGCTGATGCTGCCAGTATCCGTACTGCCTATCGCAGGTATCCTGCTGGGTGTCGGTTCTGCAAACTTCAGCTGGCTGCCAGCCGTAGTGTCCCACGTAATGGCCGAAGCAGGCGGTTCTGTCTTTGCTAACATGCCGCTGATCTTCGCTATCGGTGTTGCTCTGGGCTTCACCAATAACGACGGCGTTTCTGCGCTGGCTTCTGTGGTTGCCTACGGCATCATGGTGAAAACCATGGCTGTGGTTGCACCGCTGGTTCTGCATTTACCTGCTGAAGAGATCGCAGCGAAACACCTGGCAGATACCGGTGTTCTGGGCGGTATCATCTCCGGTGCGATTGCAGCGTATATGTTTAACCGCTTCTATCGCATCAAGCTGCCTGAGTATCTGGGCTTCTTCGCGGGCAAGCGTTTCGTTCCGATCATCTCTGGTCTGGCAGCGATTTTCACGGGTGTGATCCTGTCCTTCATCTGGCCACCAATCGGTACGGCAATCCAGACCTTCTCTCAGTGGGCTGCTTATCAGAATCCGGTTGTGGCGTTTGGTATCTACGGCTTCATCGAGCGTTGCCTGGTGCCATTTGGTCTGCACCACATCTGGAACGTTCCATTCCAGATGCAGATTGGTGAATTCACCAACGCAGCAGGTCAGGTGTTCCACGGTGATATCCCACGTTACATGGCGGGTGACCCAACTGCAGGTAAACTGTCTGGTGGCTTCCTGTTCAAAATGTATGGTCTGCCAGCCGCGGCAATTGCAATCTGGCACTCTGCTAAACCAGAGAACCGTGCAAAAGTGGGCGGTATCATGATCTCCGCAGCGCTGACCTCGTTCCTGACCGGTATCACCGAGCCGATCGAGTTCTCCTTCATGTTCGTTGCGCCGATCCTGTACGTTATCCACGCGATTCTGGCGGGTCTGGCGTTCCCAATCTGTATCCTGCTGGGTATGCGTGACGGTACCTCCTTCTCACACGGCCTGATCGACTTCATCGTTCTGTCCGGTAACAGCAGCAAACTGTGGCTGTTCCCAATCGTGGGTGCGTGCTACGCCGTTGTTTACTACACCATCTTCCGCGTGCTGATCAAAGCACTGGACCTGAAAACGCCAGGTCGTGAAGATGCAACAGAAGACAGCAAAGCAGGCGCGACCAGCGAAATGGCTCCGGCACTGGTTGCAGCATTCGGCGGTAAAGAGAACATCACTAACCTGGACGCGTGTATCACTCGTCTGCGTGTGAGCGTTGCCGATGTTGCGAAAGTAGACCAGCCGGGTCTGAAAAAACTGGGCGCAGCGGGTGTGGTTGTTGCAGGTTCTGGTGTTCAGGCAATCTTCGGTACCAAATCCGATAACCTGAAAACCGAAATGGATGAATACATCCGCAACAGCTAAGCTGTGACCTGGGGAGACTAAGGCAGCCGAATGGCTGCCTTTTTTATGCCTGCAGTTTTGTTATGCCGGGGAGCGGCTGAACACTCAGAAGTCGTAGCTCGCGCTTACAGAGACGTTCAGCGGCGCGCCATATACCACATAAGAGCCGACGTAGTCGTAATACTCTTTGTCGAACAGGTTGTTGACGTTAGCCTGGACAGCAAAATCTTTAGTCACCTGATACCGGCTAAACAGGTTAACCAGCGCGTAGCTGCCTTGTTCTGCCCGTGATCGGCCTGCCGGGCCGCCATCTACATCGTTCCAGACTTTATTCTGCCAGTTCACCCCGCCGCCCACTGCCAGTGCAGGTAGCATGGGCAGTTGATAACGGGTAAAGAGCTTCATTGTAGTACGAGGCTGATCGGAACTTACCGCGTTGCCGCGCTTGTCTTCAGCAATGTAGCGGGTTGCGCCGAAGGTCAGCTGCCAGTTATCGGTCAGGGCGCCGTTTAGCTCGAACTCGATCCCTTTACTGACGACCCCATCCAGAGATTCATAAATTGACTCGCCGCTGGGCATGTAGGTGTAGGTATTATTCGCCACATTATCCTGCTCAATGCGGAAGAGGGCGAGCGAGGTGGTCAGGCGCGTACTAAACCAGTCTGCTTTCACCCCGGCTTCATAGCTTTTCCCCGTTGTCGGGTCCAGGTAGCGGCCGCTGGCGTCACGTTTGTCCTGAGGCTGGAAGATGGAGGTATAACTGACGTAGGTTGACCAGTCTTCATTGATATCATAAACAAGGCCCGCATATGGCGTTACATCGTCCTTACTGCTTTCCAGGCGGGTGTCCGGGGAGCCCGCCGGGTTATAGCGAATGTTGTAATGTGTATAACGCGCACCGAGGATCAGAGATAGCGGATCGGCAAGCGAGAAGCGGGCTGAGGTATAGGCTGAAGACTGGCGGATATCATCCTGACTGTAAAGCTTCCAGGGGGTCCACTGCGGATCGGCGATATTCCCGTTCCAGTTTTTGAAGTTACCCACGTCAACCATGCCGTACAGCGCGTCCGGCATGGTGTTGTCATAGTGGTTACGCTGGCGGCTGAAGCTACCGCCAAACATCATCTCATGCTGGCGACCGAAAAGATCGAACCCGCCGCGCAGGAAGGCATCCACCGCATCCTGCTTACGTTCACCGCGGTTCCAGCCGCCATATCCGACCATACCCGCACCGGTCTCTTTATCCGGGTAGCCGGACATATACATCAGTTTGCTGTCGAAGTTGGTGTCGGCATGCATGCCGTTGATGTGGGCTTCCCAGCCGTTGTCGAAGCGTTGGGTGAGGTTGGCGAAAATACGGGTGTTGTCTTTATCTGAATAAGCCCAGTCTGGTGCAACGGTCTGGCTGCGGTTGTAATGGGTTTTGCTGCCATCGCTGTACCAGGTTGGCAGGCCGCCCCAGGTTGGGTTATCGGTATCGCTTTCCTGATATTCATAGCCCACAGACAGGGTGGTGCTGTCAGTCACGTCCGCATCGACCACGCCATAGAGGAACTTTTTGCGGTAGTGGTAGTTATCAACAAAACTGTCGTTGTCCTGATAACCCGTAATAAGACGACCGCGCACGTTACCCGACTCTACCAGCGGAGCCTGCAGATCCAGCACGTAGCGTTGTTTGTCCCAGCTACCGTAACTGGCGGAGACATTGCCTTTAAATTCATTGCTGTCTGCATGCTTACGTACCATGTTGACGTAGGCGGCGGGATTTCCCGTGCCGGACATCAGGCCGGTTGCACCGCGTACCACTTCAATACGATCGTAAATGGCGGTATCGGCGGCGGTGTCGCCAAAGTTCCATACTTCGCTGATGGAGGTTGGCAGGTCATCATACGCATAGTTACTGACAAAGAAGCCGCGCGAGTAAAATACCGTCCGGTCGCTGTCCTGTACCTGCGCGGTGACGCCGGTGGTGTTAGTTAACACCTGGCCGAGGGATTGCAGATTCTGATCTGCCATACGCTGCTGGCTAATGACGCTGACGGACTGCGGAATATCGCGGGGAACCAGTAACAGTTTCGTCCCCGTGGTGGTGGTCTTAACGCTGTAGTCCGTATCCTGACTGCTGGACGGGTCCTGTGCGTTATCAAAACCGCCCTCGACAACCACGGTATCTTCGGTCGCTGAGGCGGCGAAACTGACGGCTGGCATCAATGCCAAAGCAATACAGGCAGCCAGCAACGAAGGCGTGGCGGCTGGCTGCGGTTGCCCATCCCTGGTGTGATAAATGAAAGACATCATCAAACCCTTACTGAATGGTGAAAGGTGAGTGCGACAGTCCCGTGAGAACGGGCTGACGTCGTTTTCTATGTTAAAAATGTGCATGAAAATGCAAATGCGAAATATACGCATTGTGATTAGCACTGTAAACAGATGTGTCAAAAGGAAATGAAATTATGTTTCAGGTGGTGAAGCGTCGAGAGCGGTTACTCTTCAGTCAGCTGAAACGCTTTCAGGAAAGAAATCCGGGGAGAAGGTTGAAAGGACAGGAGAAAGTCGCTCATACTCTTCCATTGTGCCACACACTCATGCAGAGATTGTGTTAATAGCGGACGCACCACGCCAGATTAAACTACAAAGGAACAGGTCATGGCTGAAGAAACCATTTTCAGTAAAATTATCCGCCGCGAAATCCCTTCGGATATCGTTTATCAGGATGAGCTGGTGACGGCTTTCAGAGATATTTCTCCTCAGGCTCCGACTCATATCCTTATCATTCCAAATATTCTGATTCCCACCGTCAATGACGTAAAAGCCGAGCATGAAGTGGCGTTAGGCCGTATGCTGACGGTAGCCGCGAAAATCGCCGAGCAGGAGGGGATTGCTGAAGACGGTTACCGTTTGATCATGAACTGTAATCGCCATGGTGGTCAGGAAGTTTATCATATTCATATGCATCTTCTGGGTGGGCGTCCTCTGGGACCGATGCTGTCACATAAAGGTCTTTGACATGTTAAAAGGGCGTATTGCAGCGCTGGCAATGACATTGGTAATGGTGGGATGCAGCACGCGCCCGGCCATTCCCGTCAGTGATGAACAGACGCTGGTGATGGAGTCCTCGGTACTTGCCGCGGGCATCACCGCAGAACAACCTACGTTGACCATCAGTGAAATTAAATCTTCTGCGTCCTCTACGCTCTTTAACGAAAGACACGAACCGGTGACGGTGCACTACCGTTTCTTCTGGTATGACGTACGGGGTCTTGAAATGCACCCGCTGGAAGCGCCGCGCAGCGTGACCATTCCGGCAGGATCGTCGGTAACGCTCTATGGTAGCGCCAACTATCTGGGTGCGCATAAGGTGAGACTTTATCTTTATCTGTAAGAGGTGAACCTTGATTAAAAATATGAGCCGTTATGCGCTCGTGACAGCTTTTGCACTGTTCCTTGCAGGATGTGTGACGCGAACCGAACAGCCTGCGCCGGTGGACGAGGCAAAACCGGGTACGGAGCAGCCGACACAGCCAACGCAACCGCAGCCAACCGTGCCGTCTGTACCGACGATCCCGTCGCAGCCTGGCCCGATTGAACATCCGGACCAGACCTCCCAGCCAACGCCGCGCGTGCGTCATTATGACTGGAACGGTGCGATGCAGCCGATGGTGGGCAAAATGCTGCAGGCGCAGGGCGTAACGGCAGGCAGCGTACTGCTGGTGGATAGCGTAAATAACCGGACTAACGGTTCACTCAATGCTGGGGAAGCGACAGAAACCCTGCGCAATGCACTGGCCAATAACGGCAAGTTTACGCTGGTTTCCGCACAGCAGCTGGCAGTAGCCAAACAGCAGCTTGGTCTGTCGCCACAGGACAGCCTCGGTACGCGCAGTAAGGCGATGGGGATTGCCCGTAACGTTGGTGCGCAGTATGTGCTGTACTCTAATGCCACCGGTAACGTGAATACGCCAGCCCTGCAGATGCAGCTGATGCTGGTCCAGACAGGCGAGATTATCTGGTCAGGTAAAGGTGCGGTTACGCAACTCTGACTGCACGCGTGAAGCGATCCTCACGCGTTATTTTCCGCAGTATCGTCTTATCGCGCCGCAGGCCCACTCCGGGCTTGGCGGCGCGAGTTGCATTCTGGAACAGGGCGAGCAGCGTCTGGTGTTGCGTCATCACCACGATCCCTTAGCCCCCGTTTCCCATTTTCGCCGTCAGTTTCGTGCCCTGAAGCGTCTACCGGCGGATCTCGTGCCAGCCCCGCGCTTTTTCAGACAGGGCTGGATGGCGGTAGAGTATCTGGCAGGGGAGATCCGGCATACGCTGCCCGACAGCGCAACGCTTGCGACGACGCTCTGTCAGTTGCACCATCAGCCGTGTCTGGGGTGGCGAGTCACGCTGCTCCCTTTGCTGGAACAATACTGGCAGCGAGCCTCACCGGACAGACGTACCCCACGGTGGCTTGCGCAGCTTAAACGGTTACGCACTGCGGGAGAGCCTCAGCCGCTTCGGCTGTCGCCATTACACATGGATGTTCATGCCGGAAATATTGTGCATACGTCCACCGGCATCAGGCTTATCGACTGGGAGTATGCCGGTGATGGGGATGTGGCACTGGAGCTGGCGGCCGTCTGGGTGGAAGATGATACAGCGCGCCAAAGACTGATCGGCGATTACGCCCGCATTGCGCATCTGGACGCGGGACAGCTGGCGCGTCAGGTCAGACGCTGGCGGCCCTGGGTCGTCATGCTGATGGCGGGCTGGTTTGAAATGCGTTTTCAGCAGTCCGGCGAGAAACAATTTATGGCGCTGGCAGATGATGCCTGGCGTCAGTTACACATTAAAGGATAAGAGAGGTTGCTGTGGGTCCAGTCATGTTGGATGTAGAAGGGTTTGAACTGGATGCGGAGGAGCGTGAAATTCTGGCGCACCCGCTGGTGGGGGGGCTCATCCTGTTTACCCGCAACTATCACGATCCGGCGCAGTTGCGTGAGCTGGTTCGCCAGATCCGCGCGGCGTCGCGTAATCATCTGGTCGTGGCCGTCGATCAGGAAGGCGGGCGCGTGCAGCGTTTCCGTGAGGGCTTCACCCGTCTGCCCGCGGCCCAGTCTTTCGCGGCGCTGCTCGGCACCGAAGAGGGCGGAAATCTGGCCCAGGAGGCCGGCTGGCTGATGGCCAGCGAGATGATTGCCATGGATATCGACATCAGTTTTGCCCCGGTGCTGGACGTAGGGCATATCAGTGCGGCAATTGGCGAGCGCTCTTACCATAGCGATCCCCGTATTGCGCTGGAGATGGCCACCCGCTTTATCGACGGCATGCACGATGCAGGAATGAAAACCACCGGTAAACACTTCCCGGGGCACGGCGCCGTGACGGCGGATTCGCATAAAGAGACTCCGCGTGATCCGCGTCCGGAGGCGGAAATTCGTGCCAAAGATATGTCGGTGTTCCGCTCGCTGATTAGCGATAACAAGCTGGATGCCATTATGCCTGCACATGTGATTTACAGTGACGTCGACCCGCGCCCGGCGAGCGGTTCTCCGCACTGGTTAAAAAATGTGCTGCGTCATGAGCTCGGTTTCAACGGCGTGATCTTCTCCGACGATTTGTCGATGGAAGGGGCGGCGATCATGGGCAGCTACGCGGAGCGTGGGCAGGCATCGCTCGACGCAGGTTGCGATATGATCCTCGTCTGCAATAATCGTAAAGGCGCAGTCAGCGTGCTGGATAACCTGTCGCCGATCAATGCAGAGCGTGTTACACATTTGTATCATAAAGGTTCATTTAGCCGTCAGGAGCTGATGGATTCGGCACGCTGGAAAGCGGTTAACGCCCGGCTTGAAGCACTGAATGAGCGCTGGCAGGCACATAAAGCCAGCCTGTAAATCCTCCCGGAAGGCGTAGCGTGGTGAGAAGACGATGATCATCTATTTACACGGTTTTGACTCAAACAGTCCTGGTAATCATGAGAAGGTACTGCAACTGCAGTTTATCGATCCGGATGTTCGGCTGATCAGCTACAGCACGCGCCATCCGAAACATGACATGCAGCATCTGCTCAAAGAAGTGGACAAGATGCTGCAGCTCAACATCGACGATCGCCCGCTGATTTGCGGCGTGGGGCTGGGTGGCTACTGGGCGGAGCGGATTGGATTCCTGTGCGATATTCGCCAGGTGGTATTCAATCCTAACCTGTTCCCGAACGAGAACATGGAAGGCAAGATTGACCGCCCAGAAGAGTATGTCGATATTGCCACCAAGTGCGTCAGCAATTTCCGTGAAAAGAACCGCGACCGCTGTCTGGTGATCCTTTCGCGTAATGATGAGGCGCTCAACAGCCACCGTGCGGCTGAGCTGTTGCATCACTACTATGAAATTGTCTGGGACGAAGAACAGACCCACAAGTTCAAGAACATCTCCCCGCATCTGCAGCGCATCAAAGCCTTCAAAACACTGGGCTAAGATACTGCATAAGATCTCCCGGGCCCGGCCGCGAAAGCGTGCCGGGCTTTCTTTTTCTGCAGAATTGTCTACTTTTAAGCCACCAAAACTTGATGCACATCAATTTTGGTATGACCAATGCGCCTGACGTGGTATTCTCAATGCACCTGAATGGTTTCAGTGCTGTAACCTGTTGTTAATTAAGGGTTATTTTTATAACTTTTAATTAACAATTGGTTAATAATTTGAGGGGGTCACGTTGACTACGCCATTGAAAAAGATAGTGATTGTAGGCGGTGGTGCTGGCGGGCTGGAGCTGGCGACACAGTTGGGTAAGAAGCTGGGTCGCGGCAAAAAAGCCAAAATCACGCTGGTGGATCGTAACCACAGCCACCTGTGGAAACCGTTGCTGCACGAAGTGGCGACCGGTTCACTGGATGAGGGCGTTGACGCGCTGAGCTATCTGGCGCACGCACGTAACCACCATTTCCAGTTCCAGCTGGGTTCCGTGGTGGATATCAACCGTGAGAGCAAAACCATTACCCTGGCCGAGCTGCGTGACGAAAAAGGGGAGTTGCTGGTCCCGGAGCGCAAGCTTGCCTATGACACACTGGTCATGGCGCTGGGCAGTACCTCCAACGATTTCAACACCCCGGGTGTGAAAGAGCACTGCATTTTCCTGGATAACCCACACCAGGCGCGTCGTTTCCACCAGGAAATGCTGAACCTGTTCCTGAAGTACACCAATAACATGGGTGCGAATGGCAAGGTGAATATCGCCATTGTAGGCGGTGGCGCAACGGGCGTTGAACTCTCCGCTGAGCTGCACAATGCGGTAAAACAGCTGCACAGCTACGGGTACAAAGGGTTAACCAATGAAGCGCTGAACGTAACGCTGGTTGAGGCAGGTGAGCGTATTCTGCCTGCGCTGCCTCCACGTATTTCTGGCGCGGCGCATAACGAACTGACCAAACTGGGCGTACGTGTTCTCACCCAGACGATGGTGACCAGCGCAGACGAAGGTGGCCTGCACACCAAAGATGGCGAGTACATCAAAGCGGATCTGATGGTCTGGGCGGCGGGTATCAAAGCACCTGATTTCATGAAAGACATTGGCGGGCTGGAAACCAACCGGATTAATCAGCTGGTGACCGAGCCGACGCTGCAAACCACGCGCGATCCGGAGATTTTCGCGATTGGTGACTGTGCGTCATGCGCGCGTCCTGAAGGCGGTTTCGTGCCTCCTCGCGCCCAGGCAGCGCATCAGATGGCAAGCCTGGTGCTGCACAATATTCTGGCACAGCGCAAAGGCAAGCCAATGAAGGCCTACGTCTACAAAGACCACGGCTCTCTGGTTTCGCTGTCGAACTTCTCAACCGTAGGCAGCCTGATGGGGAACCTGATGCGCGGCTCGATGATGGTAGAAGGGCGCATCGCACGCTTTGTCTATATCTCCCTGTACCGTATGCACCAGATTGCGCTGCACGGCTACTTCAAAACCGGCCTGATGATGCTGGTAGGACGAATCAACCGCGTGATCCGTCCACGTCTGAAGCTGCACTAATTTTTCTCTCCCTCCGGGCCCTCCGGAGGGATTTTTTAGCATATCATGCTACTCATCACAGATTGAGTGCTTAAGAGTTCTCCTAAACGCCCTGTCACTCTCCTGAAAGCTATTTTTTTGAGCCTTTGTCTTATTGGCGAAGCGTAGCCTGCATTGCAAAATTGTTACCAATAGCAACAAAGGAGGAAGTCCCGTGAATAAATCAATGTTGGCGGGTATAGGGATTGGCGTCGCTGCTGCGTTAGGTGTGGCTGCCGTTGCCAGTCTCAACGTACTGAATCGCGGCCCACAGTATGCGCAGGTGGTTTCTGCAACCCCCATTAAAGAAACAGTTAAAACGCCTCGTCAGGAGTGCCGTAACGTCTCTGTCACCCATCGTCGTCCGGTTCAGGATGAAAACCGTATTGCCGGCTCTGTGCTGGGCGCGGTAGCAGGCGGGGTGATTGGTCACCAGTTTGGTGGCGGCCGTGGTAAAGATGTGGCGACCGTGGTCGGTGCGCTAGGTGGCGGCTATGCCGGTAACCAGGTGCAGGGCGCAATGCAGGATAACGATACGTACACCACGACACAGCAGCGCTGTAAAACCGTCTATGACAAGTCGGAAAAAATGCTGGGTTATGACGTGACGTACAAAATTGGTGACCAGCAGGGCAAAATCCGTATGGACAGAGACCCCGGCACACAAATTCCGCTGGATGGAAATGGCCAGCTGGTACTGAATAACAAAGCGTAAAAAAAGATGTTCTCTGAACTTAGCTCCTCAAGCGCTCAGGCTGAGGAGCTTTTTTTTAGCCCTGTATTTTAAGCAGTTCGGGCCACAGTCGCAGGGTGGTCTCGGTGATATGCTGCAGTTTTTCCAGCGTCGCCCCTTCTCGGGCGCTAATCGACATCCCCTGTAAAATACAGCTCAGGTATTGTGCTAATTCCTGAGGGCGGCAATGCGCCGGAATTTCACCACGCTGCTGGCGCTGGGCCAGGAAGGTGCTGAGCGTCTCCTCCTGCATGGCATGACGCGATTTCACCGTGTTGGCGATCTCTTTCGAGGAGGCCGCAAGCGTCGCGGAGGTGTTAATCATAAAACAGCCCGCGGGCGTCTCTTTGCTGGTGAAGCAGGTGGCGATGGCGGTGAAATAGTCATGCAGTGCCTGCTCAACCGTTTTCTCTTCACAAAATAGCTGTGCTTCGTATCGCGATGCGAAGCGAGAGATGTATCGGTCCAGTACCGCCCTGAACAACCCCTCTTTATTCGTGAATTCCGCATACAGCGTCGGCGCTTTGGCTCCGGTGGCTTCTACCAGATCGGAAAGCGAAGTCGCTTCATACCCATGTTGCCAGAAGAGAGTCATGGCCTTATCAAGCGCTGCATCCCTGTCGAACACTTTTGGTCGGCCACGGCTTTTCTTCGCACAACTCGTGACATCGGTTGTCATTTGCCGTTGGTCCTCTGTTGGTTTGTTGAATAACCATTATAAAAATAAACGCATTTCACCACCAGTGCTGTTTTCTGAAAAATAAATTAATCATATGGGTATGAAAAACAACGGAATTAAAATTAATTTAATGGTCGTTATAAAAATATGTTGACGTGTGAGATGGATCACATCTATCATTTACCTATCGATCGTTAACTAAATAGCTAACGACCTCAAAATTCATCTGCCAAAGGTAAAAATCATGAAAAACGTAAAAACCCTCATCGCCGCTGCTGTTCTTAGCTCACTCTCTTTCGCAAGCTTTGCTGCTGTGGAAGTCCAGTCAACGCCTGCTGACCAGCATAAAGTAGGGACCATCTCTGCCAGCGCCGGGACTAACCTGGGTTCACTGGAAGACCAGCTGGCGCAAAAAGCGGATGAGATGGGTGCGAAATCGTTCCGCATTACCTCTGTAACCGGTCCTAACACCCTTCACGGTACCGCTGTTATTTACAAATAAGCCTGGCTAAACCCTCATTTATGCCACTGCTAAAAAAACGCCCTGCACATGTGCAGTAATGCTGATCGTTTAAGCACACTTGAACGATCCTGCAAGTAAGAGACAATCCGGGTTCAGCCCCTCTGAGCCCGGATTTTTTTACGTCTGAACACGATATGGTTTTCGTTACGTATGCTTTCCCGTCCGAACTGGATACCTTTTCCCGCTCTTTACCGCCTCCTGCGAACCCGGGATACCGGGACGGATTTTATCCATACTGGTGGCAGATAAAATCCCGCTTACGGAAACTGCCGTATATTCTTATCAGGCGGCGAGCCGGTTTAATATTTACTGCTGTTCGCCAGGGAAGAGCGATTAATATCAGGAAAAAGGACCGAATAACCCTTCAGCGGCGGTTCCTGAATATCTGATGATGCGTTCACAGGAAAAACGCGTCGTCCAAATGATGTTACCGGCTGAATTGTTATATACGGGCCGGGTATTATCCCTGGTCTTTTTTATTTATGGTATGAATATTTTTGTTTTATTTATCTTTAAACTGAATGATATGTATTTTGTAACATTCTGTGATGTGTTACGGAATGGCATTTTATTCAATGGCCTGTGAGTGTATTGTTTTTTAATAAACAGTCATTATTTATTAGGGATATTTGACGATGGAAGGACCGTCAGGCATTGTTCAGCAACAGGATACGTTAAACCGTTATTTACTGTATTTTCCCCGGAATAAATTTGTTTTACCGGATGTTCACTCTTTTACCGGGGAAGAAGAGCTCAGTAAGCCCTACCGCTACACCATCCGCTTTACCAGCCCAACACCGAACATAGCAATCAACGATGTCCTCAATCAGAGGGCTGAATTTATTCTGCGTGCCCCGAATCCGAAAGCTGGCTGGCACAATCAGGATCCCTGGCTGCCGGTGCGCCAGATCAACGGCGTGATCACGTCGTTTGCCCGTCTGAAGTCATCTGCCGATGAAGCCCTGTATGAGTGTGTGCTGGAGCATGAACTGGCACTGCTGGACCGGAACTACCGTTCAGCCGTGTATATGGACATGACGGTTCCTGAGCTCGTTACGAAGTTAATGAAAGACAGCGGCCATTTTCAGGGTTACAACGTCGATTTTGACCAGCTGAGCCACAGCTACCCCAGCCGTGAAATGATTATTCAGTGGAAGGAAACCGATCTCCAGTTTATCCGCCGCCTGCTGGCCGAGGTCGGGATTTGGTTTCGCTTTGAAAATCATGACAAGGTACAGGGCGAAACGGTGGTGATTTTTGGTGATGGTGGTCGCTGCTATGTTTTCAGCAATAAGCAGCTGCCATACGTCCGCCATTCCGGCATGACCAGTCATGAAGAGTACGTAACCGAACTCGAAGAGCAGTACCAGCTCATCCCCGAAAATGTACTGGTCCGCACCTATAACTACCGCGATCCGTTTTCCCCACAGGCGAATAAAACCATTGCAGGGAATGACATTCCTGACGGGATAACCCGCGGAAAACAGTACCACTACGCCGATCACTTTCTGGCTGCGGGTGATTTTTACGGCCAGGAGGCAGAAACAGCCTCGTTCTACGCGCGCCTGCGCTATGAGCGCCTGCTGAACAAACAGAGTGTGCTGGGGATGACAACCAGTGACCCGGAACTGCTGCCGGGCGTGATGTTTCACCCGACAGGGGATATTCCTGACGGGTTTAAGCCCGGATTTCTTGTGACCACCATGACGCTATCCGGCAGCCGTGCAGAACATTATCGCGCCATCCTGAAGGGTATCCCTTATCTGAACGGCTACAGTTACCGTCCGGACTCTCTGCAGCGCCCGGTGATAGCCGGTACGGTGCCCGGTCGTGTGGCGGCTATTAATCGCGATCCCACCTATGCCGGAGTCGATGCGCAGGGCCGTTACCGCGTGAAGTTTGATTTTGATCTCGATGAAAAACGTGACGGCTTTGAAAGTGCACTGATGCGTCTGGGCAGGCCGTACGGCGGGGATGTGTTTGGTTTTCACTTCCCGCTGCTGGACGGCACAGAAGTGGCTGTAGCCTTTGAAGGCGGCGATCCGGACAGGCCGTATATCGCGCACGTCATGCATGACGGCAGCCATCCGGATCTGGTCACAAACCGCAACGATACCCGCAACGTAATCCGCACGGCAGCGTCAAACAAGATCCGCCTGGAGGACCGGCGCGGGCAGGAACACATCAAGATTTCCACGGAGTACGGCAAGAGTCAGGTCAGCGCTGGCCACCTCGTTGACGCGGAGGGAAAACAGCGCGGTGAAGGTGTGGAAGCGCGTACTGACAATCACATGGCGCTCCGTGCCGCCAGAGGGGTGATGATCACCACGGAGGCGCAACCGCGTGCTGCGGGTAAGCAACTGGATATGACGGCCGCCATTGCGCAGCTGGAGAAAGCGTTGTCGCTGGCAATGACACTGCAGCAAAGCGCACTGACAGCCGGGGCCAGTAATGTGGAAACCGATCAGCAAAGTCAACTGAGCCAGATACTGACTAACCTTACCGGCGCGGGCCTGCTGACCTATGCCGACAAAGGGCAGGCGCACGTCACGCCGGACAGTCTGCAGCTGTCTGCCGGGAAAGATGTGATTGTTACGGCGGGTCAGGATACCAGCGTAAACGTGGTGAAAAAGTTCTCGCTGGCGGTGGGGGAAAAACTCTCGCTGTTTGCCCGCAAGCTCGGCATTCAGATGATTGCCGGTGCCGGTGACATCACGACGCAGGCCCAGCGCGGTGCCATGCATATGCTCTCGCAGAATGATTTCACGATGGCGAGTACCGACGGGCAACTGAACGGCAGCGCCAGACAGGGCATACAGCTGGTCTGTGGCGGTGGCGGGATACGCGTCAGTCCGGACGGGCTGGTCACCATCTTCTCGCCGACGGCAATCGAACTGAAAGGCCCCAGTCTGAAGTATGACGGCCCGGAAAGCGCGCAGGTCACGGTCCCGTCGTTCAATAAGGGGGCATTTAAGCTCCGCTACCAGCTGCACGCCGGAGACGACCCGGAGCAAATTCTCGCGAACAAAAAATTCCGGCTGACCAGCTCGGCCGGGAAAGTGCTTGAAGGTGTGACGGACAGCAATGGCCATTCAGCGTTGCTCGATGCCGATGACCTGGACACCTACAAAATGGAGTTACTGTAATGACGGAGGTTAAAAAAAGCCCGTATGCCCCACGGGTCATATCAGAAGGGGATATCCCGGTACACAAAGATTTGGGTGAGGTGGCCCAGACCCGTCGCGTTGGCGTGCCGCGCCCGATGCCGGGGATCGTGATCCTGGTTCATGGCGTGAACGACGTGGGCGAGGCGTACCAGAATCAGGAGAAGGGCATTCTTGCGGGACTGAGTAAGCGTCTTAATCGTCAGGATTTTTACGCGCATGAATGGGGCGATTACAGAATTACCCGTCCTGGCCGTTCGCCTGTTATCCCGTTTTACTGGGGGTACAAGCCGGTCACTCATGCTGATTATGTCGCTGACCAGAAGCGATACCGGGAAGAGGTTTACAAGCAGGGAGACAATGCGCACCTGTCGTTTGATGCTTATCAGGAGGATAACGAGAAGAACAAAGCGGCGCTGGGTAACGACGGCAAAGGTGCGTTTAAGTACCAGAACGATAATTTCAAAAACGCCCTCGATACGAATTTTGCTAAAGGTGGAGGGACGTTTGCCAATGCGACAACCAACATCCCCGATATGTTAGGACCGGGAGCTGGCGGCGCGGCGCTGGCTGCAGTTGGCTTTGCCACATTGCACATGAACGGCGGCGATTACACGCACCCTATTTTCTCGAATCCGCACCGTATCTACCAGTTTTTTGCCGCGCAGCGCCTGGCGGATTTGATTCTGACTATTCGTCGTAATCCGGAAACAGAAAATGATGTGATTAACGTGGTGGCACACAGCCAGGGCACGATTATCACCATGCTGGCAAATATGCTGGTTAAGCAGGCCGAAGTTGATCCTGTTAACTGCGTGATTCTGAACCATTCACCGTATTCACTGGAAGATCGCCTTATTGAAAATGCACAACCCGGCCATCACCAGACAGCATTTGCCCGCCAGGAAACGTTTAAACACTTCTGCGCACTGATGGCGACCCAGTACAAAGGCGGTGAGCTGTCAGACGCGGATATGCTGGCGATGGAAGCCAGCTGTGCCGCGCGCAAGTCTTCTGATAACCCATTACGTCAGGATGAAAAATACCGTCGTGATAACAACGGCAAAGTCTATAACTACTGGTGCCCGCAGGATGGCACGGTTTCCCTGCAAAACATCCAGGGATTCGGCTGGCGGGGGATTCCCGATAAGTTAGCTGCTGGCATTCCTAACCTGCGTCAGCGGGTATTCTGCCAGCATCGCTGGGTCGGCCGTCTGGAGACGGAACCGTTTAAGATGGCACCGGAGCGAAAGGGCGATTTCAGCACCACGCCGGTGATGAATGCGGGATATTCATACAGCGATGTGGTGATTAACGGCGAAGAGCTGCCGGAGCCGTTTATGTTCAAGCTCATGGGGCAGGATAACCATCCGGATAATGATCCGAAGACCAGTGATAAACCATACACGGCTTACATCGATCCGGACAGCCCGGATGCCTACATTTCCTATTCAGCTAAAGCCTGTGCCATTTCGCGCACGGCATCGGCTACCTATGCGCTTAGTAACTATCAGCGTATGAGCTGGCAACCGGGTCATGTACTAACGCCGAATGAGCTGCAGGTGGAAAGTTTTGACCGGGGGCATGAAGTTATTCGCGGTGAAGTGACGGGAACGAGAGATTTTTCTCAGTTGACGCTGACCTGGCTTAAATCCCGTGATGAACTTGAAAAGGAGTGGCAGAAAACCGATCCGGTAGGCTACAGCCAGCATTCTTCTATTGTCGCCAGTGAATTTGCACCATCGCACGCGATGGCGTTCGACCTGGCAATTGGTCAGTGTAAGTCCTTTGACTATCAGGCAGGTAAGTTCTGGGAAGGCTTGTTACACCGCGCAGACTGGCGAGACCCGCAGAATGGGTTCAAGCCAGCTGTAGATTATTACAGAACCGGAAAGTTGAATGATGAAACAACAAAATGGTTTATGAATAAACCTGAAGATGTTCTGCCCAAAGGTGAGTATGGCGTGGAAAACCAGTTTAACAATGCCACGTCGGTTAAGCCATCCCGTGATCTGGCAACAGGGAATCAGGAAGTGGCAAACCTGCAATGGGATATGCCGAAGGCAAAATCTGACCGGGAGTTGGGGATTACGAGTGCTAAAGGGTTGTGGGAATCGTGACAGGGAGACAAGCATGAAGATAAAACGTACAGCAGGTCTTGCCCTGGTGTCAGTGCTGGTGGCCGCAGGTTGCAAGGCTTCAGAGCCGCCAACGCAGGTAGTGTACCGGTTCGATGACCATCGTTATCTGGAGTTGAAGGGCTGGGACTGCGAGGGTGAACTCTGGTACACGGATACACAGCGGGGTATCCACACGGAGCCTGTCAGCCAGTTTTACCGGATATTTACCAAAAAATATGTCCATCCATCTGAGAAATATATTGCAATAACTGGTTGGGGTGTTGGTGGATTTAGGGTTTCGAAAGATTATGGGCAGACCTGGCAAATTGCACAGTTTTCCCCTGGTGAAAATGATCTTAATGGAATGAATGCCCCACAGAAGGAAGATGTTCTTTCCTTCACAGTGGTCAACGACCAGGGTTTTTTGCAGACCAAACACCGGCTGTATATGTCGTCCAAGCCGTTTGATGATCCGCGAATTTTGCCGGGCGGACCGGGGATTACATATACCGCGTCAGATGGGGCTGTACACTACCTAAAGCCTAAATCTTCTGGTCCTGCCTGGGGCTTGGACTACATCACCAAACAAGGTCTGAAAGAGGATATTGCCCAGTTTAAAACGAACTATCAGGACCTGCCCGATAAAGTCCCTGCAGTAAAAGGCTACACCGGTTGGGACCATATGCAATGCAATATGAATGCTGGAAGGAAGGGATACTAATGAACGGTGTAATTCGACTGAACGATCCGCTGGTGAGCGGTGGAAAAGTGATTAAAGCGTCCGGCGCGGACTTTATGGGAAAACCTGTGGCTCTGAAAAACGATCTGGTTATGTGCCCTGAGCATAAAGGAACGTTCCCTATCAACGAATGCCACCCGACATGGACGATGAACGGCCGCGGCGTGGTCGTGGATGGCTGTAAAGCGGCGTGCGGCTGTGCCATTCGCACCACGCTCCCCACTGCGGGGGCTGTTTGATGAACTGGTGGTTATTCTCAAAACAGAATGAATTTGACGAGAAATATCCCTATTTGTGGATATGTCTCTTATATGTGGTCGTCGTGGTTATCTGCCTGGCCGTCCGGGCTGTCACCTGGCCGGGTAATAAACATGTCGATCTCGATTTTCTTGCCCAGTCTGTGGTGATTCCGGTTGTTTTCCTGACGGGGTTCGTACAAGTGTTCTCTGCCGTGTATCACGGGCTCAGGCACTACGTGGAAACGCGGTTGCTGATCGCGGCCGAACAGGAATACAAGGTTGTCAGCTACGCCAGGGGCAACATTACCCTGGCAGGCTGGTCCGTGCTGACTCCTCCGAAGGCAACGAAAGAACTGGCGCTGAGTATGCTGAAACTGGAGGGGGAGTTTCCGCTGGCCGCTAAAATGCCGTTGAAAATCGAACTGGAAAAATCGTTCGATTTCACGAGAGCTGGGCAGGCAATGATCCACGTTCTGGAGCCGATGGCAGGAAAACTTTCTAAGTACCAGCAGATTGAAGCGCTTGTGTGGGTTCGCGGTGGGGACGAATCCTGTAGCGATGAGCTCCGTCGTGTGCTCGAACGGTTAGCGATCTCTACTAAAAAAATCACCTTTTTGCCTGAATGTCCGGACTATACGCAAGTCACGGAATGGATAAATCAGACTAACGGGTATGTTGTTGAACGGCTGCTTATCTGTGTAGACCTTCATTCTGACGAAGAAGAGTCTAAACAGATGGAAAATGTTACTGCGCTTCTCTTCACAAATTACTACGTCAAAACAGAAGGAGAAAAACGGGTTTATCTTTATCAACCGATGACGGGGGTTACAGACGTTGAAACAACAGTTCCTGTTTATCTGCGAGCGGAAGCTGTCAGTAAACCAAAACAACTCTGGTATACCGGACTCTCTCGCACGGAGAAGTACCCGCTTCTGGAAGTGCTGGATGAGAAAAAGGCCGTACCGGACAGGCTGGATCTTGAAATGTCACTCGGTGAGCATTCTGCCGGGTACGTCTGGCTGATGCTGGCATTGGCATCAGATGCAGTGGTGTATGCGCAGGGTGATCAGCTGGTGGCCGCTTCCGAACAGAACAGGTTTTCAATGACGGCGCTGTCGTCCAGATTAACTCGCCAACCTGATTATCCCCAGGAGAAAAGATACACGACACCGTGGGAAGTTTGTGGGATCGCCGGGCTGATGTTCTTTTTTGGAATTATGATAACCATTGGCACTTTTGGTGAGGGCGGTAAACCTATATCCAGCTGGTTTTTAATTATAATGGCTGTTCTATGCATAGTTATATTTTGTGGTATGGGGGCATTTTTTACCTGGTTTTATGGTGATAAAGCTCGTGAGCATATGGGAATGTAATAATGAATGAATTTATTGCTCTGATTTTACCTTGTAAAGCTTTTTTTTATAATAATGGTTTGGCTGTAGGCGTGATGCTTGCGTTAATGGCAGTGTATATTGATTTGTCTTTTGATTACAGAAACAAAAAAACACTGGTGTGTGCGCAATAAATTACAGTCATTGAAATATGCTCCGGGAATCTACCAGTTATATATGTCGATACGTAAGCCTTCCCGACGGAAATGCTATATTAGTGTGCCATTGAAATTTTTCACAGAATATAAAGTGTTTTTAATGATATTGACTGTGTATCTGGGCGTTACCGTGTTAACCATGTCTTATGTTATATATCATTGATAGATGTAGCGGGCTTTGTGCCTGCTGTCTTTACATGTCTGAAATAGTAGACTAAATAATATTCAGTTCTTTTATATTTTCCTGAATCAGCGTTAGTGCGGCTTCTGCCTGTTCGGAATCGCGCTGTTGGTTGTTCTGCCAGGCGGCCAGAACCAGTTTAGAACCTTTGGCCCTTGCGATAACCAGAACCAGCGCAGGCTGGATGACAGTAAGCGTCCTGCGAGAGCCGTCTGGTCATAATCTGATGCATCCGAAAACGTGGCGTCCACCAAATACGTGGTGGGAATCAAAGTGTCAGATATGCATAAAAATGTGATTCCTGGCAGACGTAAAGGCTGCCCTGATTATTCTCCTGAGTTTAAGCAGCAACTCATTGCCACCTCCTGTGAACCCGGGGTATCCTGGTGTCCCGGGTACGGGTCTGTGGCAAAGGTGCGACGGGAAATATCAATAACTCTTTGAAGGGAATGAGGAAAAATGTAAAATACTTTATCCTGCCAGAAGAAAGAAAGCACCGACGATACGATCGTTCAGTGCTTTATGTGCCGCCTAAATATCCGTTCAGCTTTAAGTCACGCGAGCCTTAAGTGAACGGCATTACTGCACACGTGCAGGGCGTTTTTCTTTCTGATTTACATCGACTGCTGGGCAACACCATGATGTCGTGTAACGTCAGTCGGCATGCCCGAACGTGCTTCCATTGCCCGCTCCATCACAATGCCATCCGTCCTTGCATCGGTTTTAAAACTCACCATCGCCGCATTCAGATTGATTGGCAGCGTCTGCGGATCGTCATCAATGTTTTTCGATAACGGCTGGTGAATTTCAACCAGTCGCACGCCGCCTGGCTCCTCAGAGACCTTGATCGGGGTATTAATGATGTTCACTTTGGTGCCCGGCGTGACCAGGTTGAAGAGCGTTTTGATATCGTCATCGCGCAGACGAATACAGCCGGAGCTGACGCGCATGCCAATACCAAAGTCCGCGTTCGTTCCATGTAACAGGTACACGCCGCCATAGGCCGCGAGGCGGATGGCATGGTGGCCCATTGGGTTATCCGGGCCGGCCGGTACAACGGCGGGCAGATCGATCCCCTGCGCTTTATAGCGGGCACGAATATTGGCCGTTGGCGTCCAGGTTGGGTTTGCACGCTTGTCTGATACGGTGGTGACCATCGTTGGGGTCAGCGTGTCACCGCCCAACTGGCCAATACCAATAGGGTATACGGTCACCTCATTTTTACCGGGCGGGTAATAGTAAAGACGCAGTTCGGCAAGGTTTATCACGATCCCCTCGCGCGGCGCATCCGGCAAAATCGTCTGCAGCGGGATGGTTAACACGCTGCCAGCGCGCGGGACATAAGGGTCAACGCCGGGGTTGGCCTGTAGTAAGGCCAGAAAGCCGACGTTATATTTTTTGGCAATCGCCTCAAGCGATCCACCATTGTTTTCAACCACATGAAAACGGTTTTCCCCAACCACCTTACTGCCTGCAGGCGGGAGTGGCCAGGTGTTTGCGCGAGCGGGAAGTACAACCGCGACCGTTGCGGCCAGCGCTAACACGGTTATCCAGCGAGTGAAACGCGAAGAGGTCATCATCACTATAATCCATATAAATGACAGGGTGATTGTTTTATAACGGTTAGTGATAATTATGGCGAAGGGGTCTGTCGGGAAGATCGGGTGAAGTGAAAAGAGTTTGTAAATTGTTACCCCCGGTAGCATGGCGCAACCGGGGGCAGAGCAGATTATGCGATCGCGTTCTCTTCCAGCTGGCGCATAAAGTTGCGTACCCAGTCCATACGGGTTTTACGCTCCGTCAGCTCCTGCGTAAATTTCAGACGCGTTGGCCCATCCAGGCGGAAATGCTGCGGCTGCTTTTGCAGTAAACCGATGAGCCACGTAGGGTTAACGTGGTTTTTCTCGGCAAACTCAATCACGCCGCCTTTCTCGTTGCCCTCAAGCTTACGGATGCCCAGCTTCTGCGCCTGCTGACGCAGCCGCGCAATATCCAGCAAGTTGCGTGCGGCATCCGGGAGCAGGCCAAAGCGGTCAATAAGCTCGACTTTGATCTCTTCCAGCTCGTTCTCATTTTTCGCACTGGCGATACGTTTGTAGAACGACAGGCGGGTGTTCACATCCGGAATGAAATCGTCCGGCAGCAGAGACGGCATGCGTAACTCAACTTCGGTTTGCTGGCTGGTGAGATCTTCCAGCGACGGTTCGCGTCCGGCCTTGAGGGCATCGACCGCGTTTTCCAGCAACTCCATGTAGAGCGAGAAACCGATGGTTTCCATCGAGCCACTTTGATCTTCACCCAACAGCTCACCCGCACCGCGGATCTCCAGGTCGTGCGTCGCCAGCGCAAAGCCAGCGCCCAGATCTTCCAGCGAGGCGATCGCTTCCAGACGTTTTTGCGCATCGGTGGTCATCGCTTTTGGATGCGGCGTCAGCAGCCAGGCATAGGCCTGATGGTGCGAACGCCCGACGCGGCCACGCAGCTGATGAAGCTGCGCCAGACCGAAATGATCCGCGCGTTCAATAATGATGGTGTTGGCCGTCGGGATATCGATCCCGGTCTCAATGATGGTCGTACACACCAGCACGTTAAAGCGCTGGTGATGGAAGTCGTTCATCACCCGTTCCAGCTCGCGCTCGCGCATTTGCCCGTGACCGATGGCAATACGCGCTTCCGGCACCAGCTCTGCCAGCCGGTCTGCCGCTTTCTGGATATTTTCCACGTCGTTGTAGAGGTAATAGACCTGACCGCCGCGCAGCACCTCACGCAGAATGGCCTCGCGGACCACCAGATTGTCGTATTCGCGCACAAAGGTTTTCACGGCCAGACGACGCACCGGCGGCGTGGCGATAATTGACAGATCGCGCATGCCGCTCATCGCCATGTTCAGGGTTCGCGGGATCGGCGTTGCGGTCAGGGTCAGGATATCGACGTCGGCACGCATCGCTTTAATACGCTCTTTATGGCGTACCCCGAAACGGTGCTCTTCATCAACAATCAGCAGCCCCAGATCTTTCCACTTCACGTCGCTCTGCAGCAGTTTGTGGGTGCCGATCAGAATATCGATCTTACCCTCGCTGGCCTGCTCCAGGATTTGCGTTTGCTCTTTGGTACTGCGAAAACGTGACAGCATCTCGATGCGTACCGGCCAGTTGGCAAAGCGGTCGCGGAAGTTATCGAAGTGCTGCTGAGCGAGCAGGGTGGTGGGTACCAGCACCGCCACCTGCTTGTTATTCTCAACGGCGAGGAACGCCGCGCGCATGGCTACTTCGGTTTTCCCGAAGCCGACATCGCCGCAGACCAGCCTGTCCATTGCCAGCGGCTGACACATGTCGCTTAACACGGCATTGATGGCCTGAGCCTGGTCCGGCGTGGTTTCAAACGGGAAGCTGTCGCAGAACAGCTGGTACTGCTCTTTATCATGCTTAAAGGCAAAGCCCTCTTTGGCCGCACGCTGGGCATAAATATCCAGCAGCTCGGCCGCCACATCACGCACTTTTTCCGCCGCTTTCTGCCGCGCGCGTGCCCAGGCGTCACCGCCCAGTTTATGCAATGGTGCATTCTCTTCTGCACCCCCGGCGTAGCGGCTGATCAGATGCAGGGATGAGACCGGCACGTAGAGTTTGGCGTCGTTGGCGTAGGTCAGCATCAGGTATTCACCTTTGATGCCACCGGCTTCCAGCGTCGTCATCCCCTGATAACGACCCACGCCATGTTCAAGGTGCACAATCGGCTGGCCCGGATGGAGTTCCGCCAGGTTGCGGATCAGCGTATCCGGGTTAATGGTGCGACGGCTGTCCTGACGGCGACGCGCAACACGTTCACCCAGCAGGTCGCTTTCACAGATTAATGCCACGTTGTTGAGGGTATCGATAAACCCGTGCTCGGCGGCACCGATCATCAGATAACGCCCCGTCCCCGTGGCTTCGCTCAGGCGCAAAATGCGTTTCGGAGCAACTTTAATCCGCCCCAGCAGTTCGCCCAGCGCTTCACGGCGGCCTTCACTCTCAACGGAGAAGACAACCGGGCCGGTAAAGGCATCGAGGAACTTGCGCAGACTCTCCAGCGGGGATTTCTGCTGTGCCTGAACGGCTAAATCTGGCAGCTTCTGGAATGCAAGATTGGTGTTGGCAGCTTTATCGGCAAGCGTATCGGTTTTCAATTGTACGCGAGGCCAGCGCTTGAGTTCGGCGTTGAGCTCGTCGGTGCGCAGCCACAGCGCTTCAGGTGGCAGCAGCGGACGCATCGGGTCTACGCCCCGGTTTTCAAAGCGCGCGCGGGTTTCGCTCTCAAAGCGGCTGGCGCTGGCGTCGATATCACCGGTGTTGACAATCAACGTGTTCGCCGGGAAGTAGCTGAACAGAGCGGGCAATGGCTCGTTAAAGAACAGCGGCTGCCAGTATTCGATCCCGGCAGGAAGCGTACCTTTGCTGACCTGCTGATAGATATGCTCAGCGTCGCGCTTAACGTCGAACTTGTCGCGCCACTGGCTGCGGAACAGCTCGATAGCGGTTTTGTCCGTCGGGAATTCATGGGCGGGTAATAAATTGATGGCTTCCACTTCTTCCAGCGTGCGCTGCGTGTCGGCGTCGAATACGCGCAGGCTGTCGATCTCATCGTCGAAGAAGTCCAGTCGATACGGCTGGTCGCTGCCCATCGGGTACAGGTCGAGCAACGCACCGCGCGTGGCGTATTCCCCGTGCTCCATAACCTGATCGACATGACGGTATCCGGCGCTGTCCAGTTGCGCGCGCAGATCGTCCCGGGACAGGCGCTGACCTTTTTTCATCACCAGCGCATGGCCGTGCAAATAGCTGTGAGGACAGACGCGCTGCATCAGGGTGTTGACCGGAACGATCAGCACGCCGCGCTGCATGGTCGGTAACTGATAGAGGGTCGACAGGCGCGAGGAGATGATCTCCTGATGCGGGGAGAAGCTGTCATACGGCAGCGTTTCCCAGTCGGCCAGACTGAAGACCAGGTTATCGGTGAACTGGCGAATTTCATCATGCAGTCGCAGCGCATTTTGCATATCCGGGGCGACCAGCACCACCGGACCAGGATGTCGCTCAGCGATTTCTGCCACCAGCGTGGCGCACGCAGCGCCAGCGAGTTCGCCCAGCTGGCGCTGGTCGCCCGCTTTAACAGGCAGGGAATAACGATAGTGTTCAGGCATGGCTATGTCAGAGTCTCTTGTGGATATACCAACAGTATTGGGGCATATCACTGATACGCAATGTCTTTATTATCCTCGATCGTTTTGCATAAGCAAATCTGAACTGCAACGCGGGAAGATTCGCCCCCGGACGGGGGGCGAGGGCGGTATTATCGGGTTGCCGGAGACAGTGCGCTCGCGGAAGGGGGAGAGAAGAACAGATCGCCAAACAGTGCCGTCGATATTTTGCGTACGCCAAGTCCGGCGAGGGTGCAGATCAGCAGGCTGGCAAATGGGTAGACCAGGATTAAGGCAAGCTCGGCCCAGACCGGCCAGTAGGCAGCATTCATCTCACCAATCAGGAACAGGCTGAAGGCCTCTATCAGGATGCGGTGCGTGGTATAGATAGCGATGGTGTTTGAGCCGATAACGTTAAGCAGGTTGCTGGGATGAACGGCATAACGCTGCTCGAGGCTATAGAAAAGCTTCATGATCAGCACGATCGACAGCAGGGAAAGCAGCAGCGGAACGTTAGCAAACCACAGTACCACGGAGACCGCAGCAAAAGCGGCCAGCGCCAGCCAGGTGCGACGCAGGTTCAGCCCCTTCATCCAGACCATCAGCTCTGCGCCATACCACGCGCCAAGGCTGTAGTAGATCATATTGCGTACCACGCTGTTCATTCCCCACCACGGCAGCGGCAGGAAATTGATCGTGATGCTGGCCAGTGCCAGCAGCCCCAGTACGGGCAGCTTCCAGCGGGTAAGCAGTTTACATAGCGTGAAATAGACCACCAGGGCGTACAGATACCACAGGCTGGTGCTGGCAGTGAGCATCCCCCACGCAAACCCGGAAAGTGAATCGGCATACGCGGCGTTCGAGGAGGTGGCCAGCTCACGTTCAGGTGCCAGCCAGGCATTGAGATGGCTCAGCGCCTGCCATTGCAATACGCCCCACAGCGCAAGGACCCAGACAATGCTCCAGATCCGTTTGTCAAAACTGGTGCGCCAGTTCACCTCGTCAATATAACGACGGATCAGAGAACCGGATATGAAGAAAAATACCGGCATACGGAAGGGCGCGAGATAAAGGTTAAAATAGACCCAGCATTTGGCGAGAAGACCGGACAACGGATGTTGTAGCCCCGTCAGATGGGGATAAAATGTGATAACCGAATGATAGATTACCACCAGGCAGATACACAGCCCCTTTATCTGGTTAATCCATAATGCTTTTTGCTTCATTGTTCGCAACTACCTTATTGCCATAAACGAACGAACAATTGTTGGTAAACGCAGCCGGGATGTAACGGGAAACAGTCTGTATCAGGAAGTTTTTCGGAAAAGGTGGAGGTTGTGGCGCGATAATTCGAAGAGTAGCATTCTGATTTAGCTGAATTTTTCAGAAAAATGATTACCAAAGCTTACGGTTTCAGTCATTTACGCTTAACGGATTCGCTTATATACTCGTGGGTCTGCTATCAGCAAACAGACGGACTTCATGTATCAACCTGTCGCACTCTTCATAGGCTTACGCTACATGCGTGGGCGCGCCGCGGACCGTTTCGGTCGCTTTGTCTCCTGGCTTTCGACTATTGGCATTACGCTTGGCGTGATGGCTCTGGTGACGGTGCTTTCCGTCATGAACGGCTTTGAGCGCGAGCTGCAAAACAACATCCTGGGGCTGATGCCGCAGGCCATTCTCTCTTCAACCAACGGTTCCGTTAACCCGCAACAACTGCCGGAAAGTGCGGCGAAGTTACAGGGTGTCACGCGCGTTGCGCCGGTGACAACGGGCGATGTCGTCCTGCAAAGCGCCCGCAGCGTGGCGGTGGGCGTCATGCTGGGTATTGACCCGGCGCAAAAAGATCCGCTCACGCCGTATCTGGTCAACGTGAAGCAAAGCGATCTGGAAGCGGGCAAATACAACGTCATCCTCGGCGAACAGCTTGCCGGGCAGCTTGGCGTGAACCGTGGCGACCAGCTGCGCGTGATGGTGCCGTCTGCCAGCCAGTTTACGCCGATGGGACGTTTGCCCAGCCAGCGTCTGTTCACGGTTATTGGCACGTTTGCCGCCAACAGCGAAGTTGACGGCTACCAGATGCTCATGAATATCCAGGATGCTTCGCGTCTGATGCGTTATCCGGTGGGCAACATTACCGGCTGGCGTCTGTGGCTCGATGCACCGCTGAAGGTCGATACCCTCAGCCAGCAAACCTTGCCGGAAGGCACAAAATGGCAGGACTGGCGCGAGCGTAAAGGCGAACTGTTCCAGGCCGTGCGTATGGAAAAAAATATGATGGGCCTGCTGCTGAGCCTGATCGTCGCGGTCGCGGCGTTTAACATCATCACCTCGCTTGGTCTGATGGTAATGGAAAAGCAGGGCGAAGTTGCCATCCTGCAAACCCAGGGGCTGACGCCGCGCCAGATTATGGCCGTCTTTATGGTGCAAGGGGCCAGCGCCGGGATCATTGGCGCGTTACTCGGGGCCGTTCTCGGGGCGCTGCTGGCCAGTCAGTTGAATAACTTAATGCCGATCATCGGCGCGCTGCTTGATGGCGCGGCGCTGCCGGTTGCTATCGAACCGCTGCAGGTGGTCGGTATTGCGCTGGCCGCAATGGCCATTGCGCTGCTTTCTACGCTCTATCCTTCCTGGCGCGCTGCCGCCACTCAACCCGCTGAGGCTTTACGTTATGAATAAGATCCTGTTGCAATGCGACAACCTGTCCAAACGCTATCAGGAAGGCTCTGTACAGACTGATGTGCTGCACAATGTGAGCTTCAGCGTGGGCGAAGGCGAGATGATGGCGATTGTCGGCAGCTCCGGTTCCGGCAAAAGTACCTTATTACACCTGCTGGGCGGGCTGGATACGCCGACCAGTGGCGACGTAATTTTCTCAGGCCAGCCGATGAGCAAAATGTCTTCTGCGGCAAAAGCGGAGCTGCGTAACCGTGAGCTGGGCTTTATCTACCAGTTCCACCACCTGTTGCCAGATTTCACGGCGCTGGAAAACGTGGCGATGCCTTTGCTGATTGGTAAAAAGAAACCGGCAGAAATTAATGCCCGTGCCAGCGACATGCTGAAAGCCGTAGGCCTGGGGCATCGCGGTGACCACCGCCCGTCTGAGCTGTCCGGTGGCGAGCGTCAGCGTGTGGCAATTGCCCGTGCGCTGGTGAACAACCCGCGTCTGGTGCTGGCGGATGAACCAACCGGCAACCTGGATGCGCGCAATGCTGACAGTATTTTCCAGCTTCTGGGTGAGCTGAATGCCTCACAGGGGACGGCGTTTCTGGTGGTGACCCACGATTTGCAGCTGGCAAAACGGATGGGGCGCCAGCTTGAGATGCGTGATGGTCATCTGAACGCTGAACTCACTCTGATGGGAGCGGAGTAATGGCCTCACCGTTATCGTTACTCATCGGGCTACGCTTCAGCCGCGGCCGTCGTCGCGGCGGGATGGTCTCCCTTATCTCGGTGATCTCCACCATCGGTATTGCGCTCGGCGTGGCGGTATTGATTGTGGGATTAAGCGCCATGAACGGTTTTGAGCGTGAGCTGAATAACCGTATTCTGGCCGTTGTGCCGCACGGCGAAATCGAACCAGTCA
Organism: Enterobacter cloacae complex sp. 2022EL-00981; assembly: GCF_028737495.1. NCBI lineage: Bacteria > Pseudomonadati > Pseudomonadota > Gammaproteobacteria > Enterobacterales > Enterobacteriaceae > Enterobacter > Enterobacter cloacae complex sp. 2022EL-00981. Next base: position 9,855 of record NZ_JAQZRK010000016.1, on the reverse strand, counting down.
ATCAGCCGTGGAACAACTGGCGTGACGCCCTCAGCAAAGTGGAAAACGTGCCGGGCATTGCCGCCGCTGCACCTTACATCAACTTTACAGGGCTGGTGGAAAGCGGTGTTAACCTGCGCGCCATCCAGGTGAAAGGGGTGAACCCGGCGCAGGAGGCGCGTCTGAGCGCGCTGCCGAAGTATGTGCAGAACGGCGCGTGGGCAAACTTTAAGGCCGGTGAGCAACAGATCATCATGGGCAAAGGTGTGGCCGACGCGCTGAAAGTGAAACAAGGCGACTGGGTGTCGATCATGATCCCAAACGCCAGCGCTGACCATAAATTGCAGCAGCCTAAGCGCGTGCGTCTGCACGTCACCGGGATCCTGCAACTGAGCGGTCAACTCGATCACAGCTTTGCAATGGTACCGCTGGAAGACGCACGTCAGTATCTGGACATGGGCGACAGCGTGACGGGCATCGCCATTAAGGTTAACGACGTCTTCAATGCCAATAAACTGGTGCGTGATGCGGGCAGCGTGACCAATAACTATGTCTACATCAAAAGCTGGATCGGCACTTACGGGTATATGTATCGTGATATCCAGATGATCCGCGCCATCATGTATCTGGCGATGGTGCTGGTGATTGGTGTGGCGTGCTTTAATATCGTCTCGACGCTGGTTATGGCGGTCAAAGACAAGAGCGGCGACATCGCGGTTCTGCGTACCCTTGGGGCAAAGGACGGTCTTATTCGCGCCATCTTTGTCTGGTATGGTCTGCTGGCGGGGCTGTTCGGTAGCCTGTGCGGGGTGGTGATTGGCGTCGTGGTGTCGTTACAGCTCACGCCAATCATCAACGGGATTGAGAAGCTGATCGGCCACCAGTTCCTGTCGGGTGATATCTATTTTATTGACTTCCTGCCGTCTGAATTGCACTGGCTGGACGTTATTTATGTGCTGGTTACAGCACTTTTACTGAGTCTGCTGGCAAGCTGGTATCCGGCGCGTCGCGCAAGCCGAATTGATCCGGCGAGGGTATTAAGTGGCCAGTAATTACGTCATGATCTAGCGGCTTACGGGCCGCCAGGTTAAAAGAGGAATGCGTTATGTATTACGGATTTGATATTGGCGGCACCAAAATTGCGCTCGGCGCGTTTGATAACAATCTCAAACTGCAGTGGGAAACCCGCGTTCCCACGCCGCGCGAAAGCTACGATGAATTTTTAACCGCCATTGCCGCGCTGGTGGCGCAAGCGGATGAGCGCTTTGGCGTGAAAGGCAGCGTCGGCATCGGCATTCCAGGCATGCCTGAAACCGACGACGGCACGCTGTATGCCGCCAACGTCCCTGCTGCCAGCGGCAAACCGCTGCGCGCCGATCTCTGTGCTCTCCTTGAACGCGACGTGCGTTTAGATAACGATGCCAACTGCTTTGCGCTCTCTGAAGCCTGGGATGATGAATTCCGTCACTATCCGCTGGTGATGGGGTTGATCCTTGGCACCGGCGTTGGCGGGGGAATTGTTATTAATGGCAAACCGATCACCGGACGCAGCTATATCACGGGAGAGTTTGGTCATATCCGTTTACCGGTAGATGCGCTTGAGGTCGTGGGACGCGATTTCCCGCTTACCCGCTGCGGCTGTGGTCAGCATGGCTGTATTGAGAACTACCTGTCAGGTCGTGGGTTTGCATGGCTTTACGAACACTTCTATCATCAGAAACTCGAAGCCCCTCAAATCATTACCCTGTGGGAGCAGGGCGATGCGCAGGCGCGAGAGCACGTTGAACGTTATCTCGATCTGCTGGCGGTGTGTCTGGGAAATATCCTCACCATCGTCGATCCGGATCTGCTGGTGATTGGGGGCGGGTTATCAAACTTTACCGCGATAACGGAACACCTGTCCGGGCGTCTGCCCCGACATTTATTGCCAGTCGCCCGCGTGCCGCGTATTGAACGTGCGCGACACGGGGACGCAGGAGGCATGCGCGGAGCCGCATTCCTTCATCTCACCGACTAGTTTACGAGGTTACTATGCTGTCGCGTCGCCAGGGTCGACTCAGCCGTTTTCGCAAAAATAAACGCCGCTTACGTGAGCGCTTGCGCCAGCGGATCTTTTTCAGAGACAGAATGATGCCAGAAGCGATGGATAAACCCAGAGTGGTGGTGCTGACCGGGGCGGGGATCTCTGCCGAGTCCGGTATTCGAACCTTCCGTGCTGCGGACGGGTTGTGGGAAGAGCACCGTGTTGAGGATGTGGCGACACCAGAAGGCTTCGCCCGTGACCCGGATCTTGTGCAGGCATTTTACAATGCCCGCCGTCGTCAGCTTCAGCAGCCAGAAATAGCGCCTAATCCGGCGCATCTGGCGCTGGCGAAGCTGGAGGAGGCGCTGGGTGACCGTTTTCTGCTGGTTACGCAGAACATTGATAACCTGCACGAGCGAGCCGGCAACAAAAACATCATCCACATGCACGGCGAGCTACTGAAGGTGCGCTGTGCCTGGAGCGGCCAGGTGCTGGACTGGAAAGAGGACGTGCTGCCTGAGGATAAATGCCACTGCTGCCAGTTCCCTTCGCGTCTGCGTCCGCATGTGGTCTGGTTTGGTGAAATGCCGCTGGGGATGGATGAGATTTACAGCGCGCTGGCCATGGCGGATGTGTTTATCGCCATCGGTACCTCTGGGCATGTCTATCCGGCGGCGGGGTTTGTTCACGAAGCGCGTCTGCACGGTGCGCATACCGTAGAGCTGAACCTTGAACCCAGCCAGGTGGGAAGCGAATTTGAAGAGAAGCACTATGGGCTGGCAAGCGAGGTCGTACCCGAGTTCGTCGATAAGCTGCTCAAAGGTCTGTAATAGCGACAGTATGAAAAGGCACCCATTCAGTGGGTGCTTTTTTTTATAAACTCGTCCGCTGAAATTACCATTAATGATGTTTACTAAACCAGAATATAAGCCCTGTTAATTAGTGTGGATGCTATTATTTTGTGCATTCAATCAAAATAGTGCTTAATAATGCTCGTTATCGTGGTGTAGAAAGAGGATGCTAATAAATATAACGTCGATAAGGAGGATGGGATATGTACGGATTTATTGCGAGACAACCCATTTTTAACCCGGATATGAATACGGTAGCTTATGAACTGCTTTTCAGGGATGGGATGGCAAACCGTTTTCCGGATGTATCGGCAGAATATGCAACATCCAGAATGATATCCGATCATTTTTTATCTGTACCGTCTCAGCGTATCGCCGGGACACAGACCTTGTTTATCAACTTTCCATCCAGAATGGTCATCGACCGCAGCGGTGAAGCGCTGGACAAGGAGAGCGTGGTCATTGAGATCCTTGAAGATGCCGTTCCCGGCGAGGCGTTATTGCAGGCCGTGAAAGAGATGAATGCGCACGGATATCGCTTTGCGCTTGATGATTTTACCCTCGCGCCGGAATGGGATCGCTTTTTACCCTATATTTCTGTACTTAAATTTGATGTCAGAAATTATACCTTAGCGCAAATTCAGGATTACCTGCGTACACGTGAAAGCCTGACTCACCATATAAAGTATCTCGCTGAAAAAGTTGAGACTAAAGAGGAATTCAAACGCTATCGTGATGCCGGTTTTTCGCTTTTTCAGGGTTACTTTTTCTGTCGTCCTGAAGTGATTAAATATAAGCGCTTATCACAAAATCAATTGGCGATTTTCCGCCTGCAGATGGAAGTGGGGCGGAATAAACCTGATTTTCGGATCATCGAGTCGTTAATAAAAACCGATCTCACCTTGTCCTATAAAATCATGCGTTATATGAAACACACGGCGTTTAAACACGTCGGTGCCTGCAATTTTAGCAAGTTAACGCTCAGCGAAGTCCTCAGGTATCTGGGGGAAAATCAGCTGCGACGCTTTGTTGCGGTGGTGGTGCTGGCCAGTGCCGGCAACGACACCGTCGACGAGCTGTATCCTCTGAGCATGATGCGGGGCAAATTCTGTGAGCTGATTGCAGAGAAGATGCCTGCGCCGGGGCTGGCGGAAAACGCGTTTATGTGTGGCCTGTTCTCTCTGCTTGATACCTTGCTTGAATTGCCAATGGCGGAGTTGATGAAGCAAATTGCGGTGCCGCAGGCTGTCAGCCAGGCCCTGTGTCATCAGGAAGGCGTGTTAGCCGATATGGTGGCGCTGTGCCGCCACTATGAACAGCAGGAGTGGGAGGAGGCGGCCAGGATAGCGAACGGTCTTGGGCTGTCGGATGATGACGTTGTGGATGCCATGAGAACGGCGACGATCTGGGCGGGGGAAAATGCGGCGGGTTAAGGCCCCTCACGGCGTGGCGACGTGAGGAGCCAGACTGCGGCCCTTATCGGCCGGCTTTTAATTTCTGGTAATACTCTTCATACAGACGGCTCGCATCGCCGACATCGTTTTGCCATTCACCTTTGTTGATGGTGTCGGCATCCGGGTAGAGGGATTTATCATTCGCCACTTCAGGCTTCAGTAGCTTGCGGGCGGCCAGGTTTGGCGTTGGGTAGCCAATGGTCTCGGCAACCTGCTTCGCCACGTCCGGGCGCAGCAGGAAGTTAATGAGCTTCAGGGCACCGTCAACGTTTTTCGCATTCGCAGGAATAGCCAGGCTGTCCATCCAGAAGATACCGCCTTCTTTCGGCCAGACGACCTCCAGCGGCGTACCGGCCTGACGCGCAACCCATGCAGAGCCGTTCCACACCATGCCGAGATTCACTTCTCCTTCCATGTACGGGTTCGCCGGGTTATCGGAGTTGAACGCCGCCACGTTAGGCATCAGTTTTTTCAGCTCGTTATAGGCCGCTTCAATCTCTTTCGGGTCCGTTGTGTTGCCCGAGTAACCCAGCTTGCGCAGCGCCACCTGGAACACTTCACGGGCATCGTCGGTTAACAGCAGGCTGCCTTTGTATTCAGGCTTCCACAGATCGGCCCACTGGGTCACGGTTTTAGGATCGATTGCTTCGCTGTTAACGCCGATGGCGGTCGCACCCCAAATGTACGGAATGGAGTAGTCATTGTTCGGATCGAACGGTTTGTTGAGCATCTGCGGATCGAGGTTGTTGAAGTTGGTCAGCTTCGACTTGTCGATCTTCTGGATCATGCCCTCTTTACGCATCTTGTCGACGAAGTAGGTCGATGGCACCACCAGATCGTACGCGCCGTCCTTGTACGTTTTAAGCTTGGCGTACATGGTTTCATTGGACTCGTAGGTAGAGTAGATGACCTTAATGCCCGTCTCTTTGGTGAACTGCTCCAGCAGACCCGGCGGCACATACTCAGTCCAGTTATAGAAGTAGAGCGTTTTGCTGTCATCAGCGTGCGCGACGCCCATTCCGAGCACCAGTGCCGCAGCGGCAAGCATTTTTTTCATTTCATTGTCCCCTGAGATTTTGTTTTATCACGAGCAATAATCTGGCTGGCAATCACCAGTACCAGAGAGAACACTAACAGTATGGTCGCCAGCGCGTTCACCTCAGGCGAGACGCCGACTTTCACCATCGAATAGATTTTCAACGGCAGAATTTCATAGCTCGGCCCGGTCACGAAAGAGGAGACCACAACGTCATCCATCGACAGGGTGAAGCTGAGCAGCCACCCGGCCGCGACGGCGGGCATCGCCAGCGGCAGGATAATTTTGCGCAAAATGGTCATCTCGCTGGCGCCGAGATCTTTTGCGGCCTCCAGCATACGCACATCAAAGCCTTTCAGGCGTGCATAGACCGTCACCACCACAAATGGCAGGCAGAAGGTGATGTGGGAAAACAGCAGCGACCAGAAGCCGAGCTGGACACCCAGCAGCATAAACAGTACCAGCAGAGAAATCGCCATGACGATATCCGGTGACATCATCACCACAAACAGCATGCCGCTGACGAACGGTTTACCGCGAAAGCGGTATCGATACAGTGCCACGGCGGTGAGAGAACCAATCAGCGTGGCGAACGTTGCTGAAAAAATCGCCATCGTTAATGAGTGCTGCGCGGCCTGGAGCAGGCTGTCGTTGTTCATCAGCAGGCTGTACCAGTTAGTGGTAAAGCCCTGCCAGTTGATCCCGAAGCGTGAACTGTTAAACGAGTTCACGATCAAAATGATAATCGGAATATACAGGTAAGCGTAAATGGCGGTCATAAAACCGCCGCGAAGCAGTCGACCGATCATTCGAGTTCCACCTTCTTATTCAGCAGCCGTGAAGCGCGCCAGTAAACCAGCAGCATCAGACCCATCACCACCGTCAGCGTAATGCTGGTGGCGGAGCCGAACGGCCAGTCGCGAATGTTAAGGAACTGGCTCTTAATCACGTTTCCGATCAGCAGGTTTTTCGCACCGCCCATCAGGTCAGAGACGTAGAACAAGCCCATCGCCGGAAGCATCACCAGCAGACAACCCGCGATAATGCCGGGCATCGTCAGCGGAATGATAATGCGGATAAAGGTCTGCAGCTTATTCGCCCCCAGATCTTTGGCTGCTTCCAGCAGCGGTTTATCCAGCTTTTCAATGCTGGAGTAGAGCGGCATCACCATAAACGGCAGCAGGATATAGACCAGACCAATAATCACCGCGCCCGGGGTAAACATAATGCGGATTGGCGTATCAATCACCCCCAGCCACAGCAGAAACTCGTTCAGATAGCCTTTGGTGCTGAGGAAGATTTTCAGCCCGTAGATGCGAATTAAGGAGTTGGTCCAGAACGGCACAATCAGTAAAAAGAGCAGCAGCGGGCGGATTTTTTGCGGCAGACGCGCCAGGAACCACGCGAAGGGATACCCCAGCACCAGGCAGGCAACGGTGGCGATCAGCGCCATGTTCAATGAGTGCAGCAGCACATCAAAGTAGAGCGGATCGAGCAAACGTGAGTAGTTATCCAGCGTAAAGACCAGCGCCACAAAGTGGGCATCGTCGCGGGTCAAAAAGCTGGTGGCGATGATCATCAGGTTGGGTAAAAAGACAAACAACACAAGCCAACCGACGATCGTGGCAATCACCACATTCTGGAATTTACTTGTGTTCTTCATCAGCCAGCACAACCTCCCAGCTTTCTACCCAGTTAATAACCATTTTTTGATCGAGCGAGTGATCAAAGTCCGGGTCGTCCTCGTTAAAGAACTCGCTGACCATCACCATCTTACCGTTTTCCAGTTCGACAACGGATTCCAGCGTCATCCCCTTGTAATTACGCTCGCGGATATAGCCGATCAATCCTTCGGCTTGCGCATTGCCGTGGATCTCCTCGACGCGCAGATCTTCCGGGCGTAACAGCACGTTGAGCTTTTGTCCCTTCTCAACGGCAAAATTAACGGTGATATTGCACTCGCGGCCTTCGACATTCGCCCGAACGCGCTGCTCATCCAGACGCTCGATAACCGTGGCGTTGAAGATATTGATCTCGCCAATGAAGCTGGCCACAAACAGGTTTTTCGGCTCTTCGTAGATTTCGCGCGGCGTGCCGTCCTGCTCGATTTTACCATCACGCATCACCACGATACGGTCGGACATGGTGAGCGCTTCTTCCTGGTCATGCGTCACAAAGACGAAGGTAATGCCGAGCTTACGCTGCAGGGCCTTAAGCTCGTTCTGCATCTGCTTGCGCAGTTTGTAGTCCAGCGCGGAGAGGGACTCATCCAGCAGAAGCAGACGCGGTTTGTTGACCACCGCACGGGCGATGGCCACACGTTGCTGTTGACCACCAGACAGCTGATGCGGTTTGCGTTGAGCAAACTCCTCCAGCTGTACCATCCGTAGCGCCTCGGTCACGCGCGGCGGGATCTCGCTGGCCGGTGTTTTTTGCATCCGCAGACCAAACGCAACGTTTTCAAACACGGTCATGTGCGGGAACAAAGCATAGCTTTGAAAGACGGTGTTAACGTGACGATCTTCAGCGGGGACCTGGGTAATGTCCTGCTTTTCAAGGTGGATATGGCCGCTATCGACGCTTTCCAGCCCGGCGATAAGGCGCAGTACGGTTGTCTTGCCGCAGCCAGAAGGGCCAAGCAGCGTGAGGAATTCACCATCATTGATGGTCAGGTTGAGGTCGGAAATGACATCTTTACCATCAAAACTTTTACGAATTCGTTCCAGTTGCACCAGCGGTGAACGTGAACGGGATTGAGTATTCAATTTTTGCGCTGTCCCATATAGACGCTCCGGGCAGCAGACCGAAGCGGGGTTTGTGTGTAACCACCTTGGTGACTCGTAATGAGGGCGGACATTCTACGGCAAACCACTGTAATCGCCAATCCTTGTCACTGATTCATAAGCTACATTTACTGACGTACACGATATAAACGGAAAATATTCTCGTTTGCGGGATAAAAGTGACCTGACGCAATATTTGCGTTTTGATGCTTATTGATAATGTTGTCACAAAAAGTGAGGGTGACTGCATGGATAAATTACTTGAGCGTTTTTTACAGTACGTTTCGCTGGATACCCAATCTAAACCGGGTGTCCGCCAGGTGCCAAGCACCGAAGGCCAGTGGAAGTTATTAAACCTGCTCAAAGAGCAGCTTGAGGCCATGGGGCTGGTCAATGTCACCCTGAGCGAAAAAGGCACTGTGATGGGAACGCTGCCTGCCAACGTCCCCGGTGATATTCCGGCGATTGGCTTTATCTCCCATGTCGACACCTCTCCGGATTTTAGCGGTAAACATGTTAATCCGCAGATTGTGGAAAACTACCGTGGCGGTGACATTGCGCTGGGAATAGGTGACGAAGTGCTTTCGCCGGTGATGTTCCCGGTGCTGCACCAGCTGCTTGGGCAGACGCTGATCACCACGGATGGCAAAACGCTGCTGGGGGCAGATGACAAAGCGGGTATCGCGGAAATCATGACGGCACTGGCGGTGCTGAAAGGAAAAAATATTCCGCACGGTGATATCCGTGTGGCCTTTACGCCGGACGAAGAGGTGGGCAAGGGGGCGAAACATTTTGATGTCGAGGCCTTTAACGCGCAGTGGGCCTATACCGTGGACGGCGGTGGCGTGGGCGAACTGGAATTTGAAAACTTCAATGCCGCGTCCGTGACCATCAAAATTGTGGGTAATAATGTGCATCCTGGCTCCGCCAAAGGTGTGATGGTGAATGCGCTGTCGCTGGCGTCCCGTATTCATGCGGAAGTTCCGGCGAATGAGAGCCCGGAGCAGACCGAAGGTTATGAAGGTTTTTATCACCTGACCAGCATCAAAGGCACGGTGGACAGCGCGCAGATGCACTACATCGTGCGTGACTTTGACCGTAAAGCGTTCGAAGCACGCAAGCGTAAGATGATGGAAATCGCGAAGAAGGTGGGTAAGGGGCTACACCCGGACTGCTATATTGAGCTGATTATTGAAGACAGCTACTACAATATGCGCGAGAAGGTTATGGAGCATCCGCATATCCTGGATATCGCCCAGCAGGCCATGCGCGACTGCGATATTGAACCGGTGCTGAAGCCGATTCGCGGCGGCACCGACGGTTCGCAACTGTCCTTCATGGGATTGCCGTGCCCGAATCTCTTTACCGGGGGATACAACTACCACGGTAAGCATGAGTTTGTGACGCTGGAAGGAATGGAAAAAGCGGTGAAGGTGATTGTGCGGATTGCGGAGTTAACCGCGAAGCGTTAGCCACATTAAGCCGGGTGGCGGCTTCGCCTTACCCGGCCTTGTATTATCCTCCCGTACAGAAAGAACCGGCCAGTTCTTTCTGTCAGGCAGTCCCCATGCCGTACCCGGCCTTAGGCCACGAGCCTGTATTGTAGATCCCTGCAGTGGACTGCCCCTTCTCCACAAGTGACAAACCGGACAGTATCATGGACCGGTTTTCCCGGTAACCCGCATTCACAAGGTTGGTTTCACTATGGAACAGGAACTTCACTTTATTG
>NZ_JAQZRK010000015.1:0-117552 GCF_028737495.1 Enterobacter cloacae complex sp. 2022EL-00981 | reverse complement strand
ACGACGTGGGCAGCGTGCAGGGTAACCTGGCGAACGGCGGCACCACCGACGATCCGACCCCGACCCTGAGCGGTAAGGCGGAAGCGGGCAGCACCGTGAAGATCTACGATCAGAACGGCCTGCTGGGTGAAGTGACGGCGAAAGCTGACGGCACCTGGAGCTTCTCGCCGGTGGCGAAACTGCCGGAAGGCGAACACCGCTTCCACGTGACGGCCACCGACAGGGCGGGCAACACCAGTGTGGCATCGGACGACTTCGTCCTGACCCTGGACTTCACCGCCCCGGACGTGAGCAAAGTGAGCATTACCGATGTGGTGGATGATTTTGGTTCCGTCACCGGATCGATTGCTTCGGGTGGTAAGACGGACGATAACACGCCGTTGATCAAGGGAACGGGCGCAGAGCCGGGCAACACCATCACCGTGTACAACGGCGACAAGGTGATCGGCACCGCGAAAGTACAGGCTGACGGCACCTGGGAACTTCAGGTTACGAAAGCCCTGCCTGACGGGACGTACAACCTGACGGTGAAAGAGACCGACAGCGTGGGTAACACCACGGCGGCATCACCGGAATACATTATTCAGATCGATGCAGGCGGTCAGCCGCTGCCACCGACCCTGAGCAGTGTGGAAGATGATGTTGCGCCGCATACCGGCCCATTACAAAAGGATGCGACAACCAACGACAACACCCTGTTGTTGACGGGTACGGCTGAAGCCGGTGTCACGGTTCGCATTTATGGCGGCCCGAACGGTATCACCCTGCTGGGTGAAACCAAGGCCGATGCCCAGGGCAAATGGAGCTTCAATACGCCGAAACTGGCGGACGGCGTTCATACGTTTGTCGCGGAAGCGATTAACGACATTGGTCAGGTAAGCCCGCAGACTGGCGGCTTCCCAATCACGGTTGATACCAGCGCGCCGGGTGAGGTCACTGGCTTTATCGTGAGCGATAACGAAGGTCCACAGACCGGTACATTGTCCAATGGCGATATCACTGACGATGCGACACCGACGATCAGCGGTAAAGCAGAGCCAGGCAGCGTTGTTCACATCTATGTAAACGGCCAGGAAAACGGTACTGCGGTTGCAGACGCGAACGGTAACTGGACTTATACCACCGGTTCTCTGGGGGATGGAGAATACACCTTCACCGCGCGTGCTGAAGATTCAGCAGGCAACCTGGGGGCTGAAAATGCCGGTGTCACCGTCACGCTTGATACCTCCAGCGTTCCGGTCACCATCGTCCGCGTAATGGATGATAAAGGCAGCGTCACGGGTGAACTGAAGGCGAACGACGTCACTGACGACGCGCGTCCGGAAATCATCGGTAAGGCGAAAGCAGGCAGCACTGTCACCATCATGGATGGCAACGTGGTGTTGGGCACCGTCAAGGCCGATGCCAGTGGCAACTGGGTATTTACGCCTACCAGCGATCTGGGCGATGGTGTACACAACATTACGGCAATCGCGAAAGATCTGACGGGTAACGAGGATACCTCCAGCACCTTCAGCTTCGAAATTGACAGTAAAGCACCGAACCGTCCGAGTATCGATTACGCGGAAGATCAGGTGGGAACGATCAAGGACGATCTGAACAGCAACGATGTTACTGACGATCCGCAGCCAATCCTGCACGGTACGGCTGAAGCGGGCAGCACCGTCAATATTTACACCGTTGACGGCACCCTGCTGGGTTCAGTCATCGCGAACAGCAACGGGGCATGGAACTTCAAACCGGGCAGCAAGTTACCGGAAGGCAAAAACACCTTCTACGTGACGGCCACGGATGAAGCCGGCAACGTCAGTGACAAGTCTGCGGACTTTATTCTGACTACCGACTACACCGCGCCGGATGCGAGCAAAGTGACCATTGATTCCGTAACGGATAACGTGGGTAACGTTCAGGGTATTGTTGCAGATGGCGGGGTACTGGATGACTCACGTCCGGTGATCCGCGGCTCTGGTGCTGAAGCGGGCAACGTCATTACCGTCTATACCACCGACAAAGACGGCAACACGAAAGTGTTGGGCACGACCAAAGTGGATCAGAATGGCAAATGGGAACTGACGCCATCTGAGTCTCTTTACGGTGATTCAATCAACAAACTGACCGTGACGGAAACCGATAGTGTTGGCAACGTGGCGAAACCGGCTGACAGCTATGACGTCATTATGTCTGACACCCCGAATGCGCCAGCGATTGTTAACGTCCTGGATGATACTGGCACAACCGTTATCAATCTGGCCGACAATGCGTTGACCAAAGATGACACGCCGACCCTGAAAGGGACTGCGGATGGTGTTGCAGGCGATACCATCACCATCTACAACGGTAGTCAGGTTGTGGGTAAAACAACGCTGAACAGCGATGGCACCTGGAGCTTTACGCCATCACCAGCGCTGGCTGATGGTAACTATATCTTTACGGTGACCAATACCAACAGCGCGGGTCAGGAGAGCGATCGTAGTGGTTCGTTCACCCTCACTATTGACTCAACAGCACCAAATCCGGTTTCCGGTTTACAGGTGGCTGACGATCAGGGGGCCTGGAAAGGTCAGTTAACCGACGGTATGACCACCGACGACAACAAACCGACCTTCACGGGTAAAGCAGAGCAGGGTAGCACGGTCACTATCTACGATAACGGCCAGGCGATTGGTTCAGTTGTTGTGACTAACACTGATGGTAGCTGGCAGTACACGCCAACCACGCCATTAGCAGATGGTGAACACCAGTTCGCGACCCAGGTAACGGATCCGGCGGGTAACGCGAGCGCGATCGTTGACGATATCACCGTTAACGTCTCCACGGGCGCAAGCTATCTGCAACTGCTGCAGGTGGTGGATGATGTCCAGGAAACGGGCGGCTCACGCGTGCTTCGCGAGGGTGACGTCACCAACGACAGCCAGGTACAACTGGTTGGTAAGGCGACGGCAGGCAGCACCATTATCATCACTGACGTCGGTGGCGTTCAGCTTGGCACGGTGAAAGCAGATGCCAACGGTGACTGGGAATTCACGCCGCTGAGCAGCCTGAGTGATGGCGCGCATACGCTGCGTATTACCGGGACCGATCCGTCCAATAACCCGCTCACCCCGATCGACTTTGATCTGGTGGTGGACACGGTTGCGCCTGTTGCGCCGGTTATCACAAACGTGCTGGATGATGTGAACCCTGTTCAAGGTTCCGTTGCTCACGGCAAGCCTACCAACGACACCACGCCGGAAATTACCGGTACGGCGGAGAAGGGCAGCACGGTGAATGTGTACCATCAGGTGGATGCGACAACGCGCATTCTGCTGGGTACCGCCGTGGCCGATAGCACGACGGGCCAGTGGACGCTGCAGATCACTGACGCGAACAAGCTGACTGAAGGCACCTGGAATCTGGTGGCAACCTCCACGGATGCGGCGGGCAACATCAGTACGCCGAGCAACACCTGGACGATTGTTGTCGATACCACCGTGTCTGACGCGGTTATCAATATCAGCTCTATTTCAGAAGACCGGGGGTCATCAGATACTGACTTCGTCACCAGCGATAACACGCTGTTGATTAACGGTCAGCTGACGAAAGCCCTGCAGGCGGACGAATGGGTTGAGATTAGCCTCGACAACGGTGCAACCTGGACGCGTGACTCAACGGTGACCAGTACATCCTGGACTGTGGATATGCAGAACACGCCGCTGAATGATGGTGCTTACACCATTCAGGCTCGCGTGGTGGATAACGCCGGTAACGTTGGCAGCACTGATTCTCAGGCGCTGCAGGTGGCAACAGGCGGCAGTGACATGAATGGTCTGTCTACGACCACCAAAGTCACCACCGATACCAGCCATGGTCTGACGACAGGTGATCACTTCAGCCATGCTGCGACAGCAACCAACAGCGACATGGTCACGCGTGACCGTACGGTGACCATCAGCGGTAACCTGAGCGCGGCGCTACAGGCGGGTGAGCATCTGCAGATCTCCCTGGATAACGGCAAAACCTGGCAAACGCTGGCACTTAACGGCCAGAGCTGGAGCTATGTACTGCCGGAAGCGACAGCAAGCACCACTCACAGCTTCAAGCTGCAGGTCATTGACGTTGCGGGCAACCCAGGTACGAACACGAAGTTTGCGGATAGCTACAACGTGGTTATCGATCTGGATTCTCCGAACGGTATTACCGGGGCGCCAGATGTGCCGCAGCACACCACCACAGGAGATTCGTTCACCTTCTCCAGTGGTCAATACGGTCGTGTTGAAGCGGGGGCGATTGTCTCGCTGGTGAGTGACGTCAACAACAACGGGACATATCAGGAAGGTCTGGATCAGGTCATTGGCTTCGTGAAGGCTAACGCTGACGGCTCCTGGAGTCTGAATACGTCACTGCCTTCTGGCGCACATAACCTGGCCTTTGTGGTCTGGGATGAAGCGGGTAACCGCTCAAGCATGAGCGCCAGCACCAGTACAGGTGTCACCGAAGGTGGCGGCAGTACGCTGATTGAACAAACCTGGGGGGGAACGACCGATGCGGACAGCCGCGGTCTGAACGCCGCTGCGGTGACCATCAGTCAGGATGGTCTGTGGTCATTCTTCCAGAGTGCTCGTGGCACTTCTGGCACATCGACCGCTAACGCCGGACGTGTCTATGACTCCGTCACGCGTGAAGACTACGATTCAACGTACCTTGCCCAACCGTCAACTGAAAACGGTGCGGGTTACGACGTAGATAGCACGTCATACAGCCGTTATGTTAACTCCGCAGCCTTTGCGGACATTAACCGCGATGGCTATGCCGACGTCATGTCTCAGATCAGTAGTTATAGTAACGCGGGTCGTACCGCCTACTGGCTGCAGAATGCGGACGGTAGTTACTCCGCGAAGGCGCTGGATCAGGGCACCCTGAACCACCTCGGCGGCGTGATTTCCTATGACCGTGAAGGTGATGGCTATCTGGACTTTGTGCTGGGTGACTCCGAAGCAGACTCCATTTCGTTCATCAAAAATACGCAGGGCACGCTGAGTTACGAGGACAATTCCGGCTTCTCTGACGGACATCCTGGCGGGGCATTGCCAACGTCGTTGAGTGTGCTGCACGAAGTCGGGGCTGTGGATATCGATAACAACGGTACCGTAGATATTACGGCACATATCGACTACAACGGCGCTGGCAACCTCGTCGGCAACAACTCCCGCGGTCTGGGTATCTTGTATAACCAGACTACCGGGACGTCGAAGACCAACTTCGGTGAAGTTGGCTACTACGCGAACGTGTTCCGTGACGATGGCCATGAAGACTACGGTAACTTGTCTATCTCCATGACCTATGCGGATTACAACAACGATGGTTGGCTGGATCTGTTCCTGAGCCGTGGTTCGAAGGGGGGCAGTAACAGCGACGAGAGCCGTATCTATCTGAACGATGGTACCGGCAAGCTCAATGCAACGGACAGCCAGGCGCAGTGGTTTGGCGATAACGTTGATGGCGGCACGTCGCTGGCAGTGGACTGGAACCACGACGGTAAGATGGACATCATCGAAGTGCCACGCTCTGGCGTGACTGGCTCGCCGATGTTGTATACCAATACCGGTAGTAACAATTGGGGCGCCAATAAAGTCAGCCTGACAGGTAGCACGACGTTCAACAACATGACGGGTGCCGTCGCACTCGACTATGACTGGGACGGTTCGATGGACCTGGTGCTGTACCGCTCTGGCGCAGATGCTGATGTCGTGGCAAGAGACGACGCGGGACGCACGATGCTGGTGAAAAACACCAATATCGCGGCGGACGGCACGAGCCTGCAGATCCGTATTGTTGACGGCAACGGCATCAATACCTTCTACAGCAACACCGTGAAGTTATACAACTCAGCGGGCGAGCTTGTGGCAACCCAGTTGATTAACCCGCAGTCCTCTGGTTCCAGCAACAGTATGGGTCTGGTGAGCTTCTTCGGGCTGGATCCGAATGAAGTTTACTCCGTGCAGATGCTGCGCATTACCGACGGTAAAGCGGATCACGTTGGCGCAACGGGCAGCATTGGTGGTTACACCAACGGTACGGTAAATGAGAACTGGGGTGGCCTGACAACAGGTAAAGCCCATGACTCCTACGTACTGACGGCGGAAAGCAGCAATGCGGCGAACAACACCTCCAGAAACAACGGGATCATCGGGACGGGCTATAACGACACCTTCTTCGGTTCTGCAGGCAATGACACCTACAACGGTGGCGGCGGCTGGAACCAGATTGTGAGCGGTAAGCCAGTCTGGAGCGAAACTGCCGGTATGGACGTTGTTGACTATAGCCGTTCAACCACTGCGATCAACGCGAACCTGTGGACAGGCACTGCAACCGGTAACGGCACCGATAAGCTCCTCAACATCGAGGGTCTCGTAGGTTCCAGCCAGCAAGATACGTTTACGGATAACTCCGCGAATAACGTGTTTGAGGGACGTGGTGGCAACGACGCCTTCTACCTGGTCAACGGCGGTAACGATACGCTGATGTACAAGGTGTTGGCAGGTCTGAGCAACGACAGCACCGGTGGCAATGGTCATGACACGATCCACGGCTTTAAGGTGGGTAATCTGGTGAAAGACAGTGATGCAGATCTGCTCGATATGAGTGAACTGCTTGACTACAAAGGTTCTATCTCCTTCTTCGAAGACGAAGGAAAACTGGAGCTGGATTACTCCTCCCGCGGCGTACTTGACTACGTCAAGGTGGAAGTTGTGGGTAGTGATACCGTGATCAGTATCGACCGTGACGGTCAGGGCGGACAGCATGGATTTACGCAGGTTGTCACGCTGGCTGACGTGCAAACGGATTTGGTGACGCTGCTACAGAATAACCAAATCATGATGTAACCCAGTAAATACCCGCCATCTTCGGATGGCGGGCTTTCTGCACGCATCTACCAATCGTTGTTACACAGTCATTCACTGGGTTAATCGGGAATTTGATAAATGAAAGTAACCCTTAATAAGTTTAAAAAAATAAACCTGGCGTGTGCGATTACTGCCGCGCTCAGCGTATTGATATCCAGCACTGCATATTCAGCAGAACGAGTGAAGCACGTCATCGATATACCGGCAGACGTCAAAACCGCTTCCGGGAAGACGGCACCACAGCCCTACCGTCCGGTCGCGGATGTGACACCGGAACAGGCACAAATTGTGGTTTATTACCCTGAGGGGAGCGTACCCGCGACGATCTACGTCGACCGCGAGCTGCAGTCGGTACTGCTGCCGGGGCAATTTACCGTCCTGTGCGCCGCGCCTGGCGCGCATGCGGTGGAGTCCTGGTTCAACGATCACCCTGCTTATCAGGGGAAACAAAATCCTCTGCAACAGCTCAATGCCGAGAGTGCGCAAACCTATTTTATTCAGGTTAATCCAGGTACGTCAGGAAATACGGCGGCCCTGGAAGAGCGTTCCCGGGCTGAAGCCCTGTTGAGTAAGATGCATAAACAGACCAAAATTATTAACCGTGCATCGCAGGTAAAAACCTGTGATTACGTTAATAACAGCGGTGTGGTGCTTATTCAGGAGCAAGTCCTGTTCCGCTTTGCGGCAAGTAATGCGGCAGGGATTTTTGCTGAATCCCGCAATAAGCTGGACGAGGTGGTGAAATTTACCAAAAAGGCGAATAACGTCAGTGAGATCCAGATTGTGGGTTATACCGATGCAATTGGTAGCCGTGAGGCTAACCAGCGCCTGTCTGAAGCACGTGCCGATACCGTTCGTTCATTGCTGATCGAGAAAGGGATTAAACCGGAGCTGATCAATAACACGACGGGCAAGGGAATAGCACAAAGCGCTGAAGGCTGCGGTACCTCTGCCAGCCAGCAAGCGGCAGGATGTAACGTCAATAGCCGTCGCGTAGAAATTTTAGTGAAAAGCCACTAAGTCAGCATCGATACAAAAATACGGATTGCGGAGACGCTTTCCGTATTTTTTTGTGAATAATTTGACGGTGTTATGGAGACACGGGTGACGTGTTAGAGGCGGTGAGGGATTAAGCAGTTTGTGGTTCGTACATCTTAATGTGGGCAATGCTGTAGTACTTTTTCTTTTCTCTGATTATGTCATGGTCAATCGAGGATTTAATGATTTCGCCGCAGGAATAGATTTTCTTTAAAGAGTTAAACCCCAACTGTTTCATTATGCTGTTGCTGTAGGTATAGGTGGTTTTTGGCTTGATGTTATATAAGGTACTGATGTCGTCAATCGTGTAGCCTGAGATCATCAACTTCAGGACACAGAACTCCATGTGCGTCAGTTCGATATGTTTTTTGACGATCCCGCTTTTGCTGGGGTGACGCTGGGTATGCATTTTCCTGACGATTTCATCGTTGGTCAAATTATTGATATTCACGAGACGATGTTTGTAATGCGAGCAGATGCAGGCGAAAAGCTCCGGAAAGATATCCGAGTGGTAAGCGATGATGATCTCTTCAATGGCGTGGAGGTTTGTTTTCTGTTTTAGTGAGATAAGCCACTGAAAGTAGATGATGTTGCTATAAATAGAGTCAGGAAGCACCAGGTACAAGGTAAAAAAACTATCTTTTTTCATACCTTTTACCCAGTCGTGTAAATGGTGCTGATTATAAAAAGAGAGAATCTCTTCTTTTTTGAACGTATTGGAAAGTAAATGGCGCAATCCGATGTTGCTGAAATGACATCTTGATAATATGACCCGCGACGTATCCATTTTTATCCCTTTGGTTAATGTATTCTGCACGCCTCTTTTTGGTGTAAGATTTGCATGCTAACGATCTTATGATACGGTATGTATATATTTTCATTTTACACGATGTCTCAGGGTTAATATGTGAGAATAGTCTTCGCATAAATGGGAATTGTTTACGTGCCTGATGATTGGACGGCTTTCTATATTAATGATAAGAAAGAGATGTCAGGGGTTAGGATTACTCCACGTCTACAGGACATGCATACTTTTAAGGTTTATCATTTAATCAATTGTGGAATGCCACGCTTCATTCTCTCTGCACCACCATGGGTGATTGATTAATTATAAGGAAATGTCATTTCACCGAAATGGCATAAAGAAAAGTATGAGAAAATTGCCAGCTCTGTTTATTTTTACCACGCTATTTTTACTGGCAGGGTGTCAGATAACCCCCGGAAGCCATATTGATACCGACGGAAAAACGGTTGTCGAAACGCCCGACCCCGATAATATCAATGACGTCAAGGTGAATGTTTACCCCGTTACGCCGGCGCTAATTGAGAAATTACGTGAAAACGTCGTGGTCGCCCACGCCAATGCGGAGCTGAATAAACGACTCGAAGCGTATGAGTACCGTATTGGGGTTGGTGACATCATTATGGTCACGGTGTGGGAACATCCTGAGCTTACCACCCCGTCTGGCCAGTATCGTAGCGCCAGCGATACGGGAAATTGGGTCCACTCAGACGGCACTATTTTTTATCCGTACATCGGGAAAATCCATGTTAAGGATAAAACGGTCACTGAAGTCAGAGAGCTGATTACCGAACATCTGGCGAAATACATTGAGTCCCCACAGGTCGATGTGGGGATTGCCGCGTTTCGCTCTCAGAAAGTGTATGTCTCTGGTGAAGTTAATCAGTCCGGGCAGCAGCCCATCACTAACGTTCCATTGACCATCATTGATGCGGTTAATCTGGCGGGTGGACTGACTGAAAACGCAGACTGGGGGAATGCTGTTTTAACCCAGGGGGGGAAAAAATCAATCATCTCGCTGCAAGCGCTTATGCAGTATGGCGACCTGCAGCAGAACAGGCTGCTCTATTCAGGCGATATTCTGTATATCCCGCGTAATGATGATCTAAAAGTCTTTGTTATGGGCGATGTGGTGAAGCAAACCACCATGAAAATGGATCGCTCAGGCATGACGCTGACCGAAGCGTTGGGTAATGCGGAGGGCATGAATCAATTAACCAGTGATGCCAGCGGTATTTTTGTGATCCGTTCGGAAAACAAACCGGATGCGTCAAAGGGAAAACAGGCAAATATTTATCAGCTTGATGCCAGGGATGCGACGGCGCTGGTGCTTGGCACCGAATTCAGGCTTAAGCCGTACGATATTGTGTATGTGACGACCGCACCGATTGCGCGCTGGAACAGAGTCATTAATCAATTAATGCCAACCATTAGTGGTGTCTACAGCCTGACTGAAACGACGCGCTTCATCAGAAACTGGAGTAATTGATATGAATGGCAGGTATCAGTCCATTCTTGTCGTCTGCACAGGCAATATTTGTCGTTCCCCGGTGGGGGAACGCATTTTGCGTTCACGCTTGCCCAATATGATCGTAGATTCCGCCGGGATTGCTGCGTTAACGGGGGAAGCGGCAGATCCCGTAATGGTTAACACTGCACGTGAGAATGGCCTTTCGTTAGAGGGTCATTGTGCCAAACAACTTACACCGCTGATGTGTCGTGAATATGATTTGATTCTGGCCATGGAGCAAAACCATATTGAAGCCGTGACCCGCCTGGCAATGGAAGCCCGGGGAAAGACATTTTTATTCGGATATTGGCTCCAGCAAATGGAAATTCATGATCCTTATCGTCGGGGTCGAGATATCTCAGGTGTTATTTTTCAACAACTTTTTTCCGCTGCCGAAGAATGGGTCAAGGTTTTCCAGCAGGTTAAATAATCAGGGCTGATTAGAGCATGTTTGACAAACAGATTAGCAATTCGCAAACCGATAATGTTCCGCGGCAGGAGGATATTGACATCGTTCAACTCCTCAAAGTCTTATATTACAGTAAGGTCTGGATAGCGGCTACGACATTACTGTTTATCGCTTTCGGTATCGTTATTGCTTACACCTTAGCGCCGGTCTATAAAAGCGATGCGTTAATTCAGGTTGAGAGAAATGCATCTACGGGGCTGTTGAATAAGCTCTCTACGATGCTGCCTGAAGGTTCCGGGGTCGCTTCAGAATCTGAAATTTCGTTAATTAAATCGCGGATGGTGATCGGTAAAACCGTGCGCGATCTGGGGCTGGATATCTCCGTGACTGAAAAACGCTATCCGTTTGCGAATGGCCTGCTCCTGCGCCTGCTTGGTAAACCTACGGGTAACATTGAGGTTTCAACCTTAACTGTGCCCGAGGAGTTCCTGAACGAAGCGTTGATCCTGACGATAACTGCTGCGGGTGAGTACACCCTGCAGGTCGGCGAGGCCGTTTTACACGGTAAAGTGGGGGTTCCTCTTCACGCGCACGGCATTGATTTTATGATTGAACGTGCCGAACTGACCCAGGACACCGTGTTCATTTTACGTAAGCACAATGAATATTCGGTAATTGATGAGATCAAAAACAATATCGTCGTGGATGGAAAATCCGGTGGCAATGGGATGCTGCATCTGAGCATGACCGGCACCGATCCGGTCATGATCAGCAAAATCCTTGAAACGATCAGCCACAATTATCTTGCCCAGGACGTTGAGCGTAAGTCAGAAGAGGCCAGCAAGAGTCTGGCCTTTGTGAACGAACAATTACTGCAAATCAAAAACAATCTGGTGACGGCAGAAACGAAACTCAATGATTTCAGAAAGAATAATGAGTCGGTGGATTTATCCCTTGAAGCGAAATTCATTTTAGACAATGTAGTGTCCATTGATACCCAACTGAATGAATTAACCTTTAAAGAAGCTGAAATATCAAAGCTCTATAAACGTTCGCATCCGGCTTATAAAGCGCTGTCAGAAAAACGTGCGGTACTGCAGGAAGAGAAAGAGAAGCTCAATCAACGTATCAGTACGATGCCGCGGACTCAGCAAGAAATTTTGAGCATGACCCGTGATGTGCAGATGGGAAATGATATCTATATGGTGCTGTTGAATAAGCAGCATGAACTCAATATCAATAAGGCCAGCACGCTGGGCAATGTTCGCATTATTGACAATGCCGTCACGCAGCATAAGCCGATTAAACCGAAAAAAACGTTGATTGTCATCCTGTCGGCGCTGTTGGGCTTCCTGTTCGCCTCCGGTGTGATTCTGCTACGCAACATGTTAATTAAAGGGATCAAACAACCCGCGGAGCTGGAAAAACGGGGCATCCCTGTCCACGCCGTCGTACCGCTGGCACCTGAACTGACAAAGAGCAGACGCTGCCGGGCGATTACCACCTATCAGTCTGATGAGCTGTTAGTGAAATCGTCGCCAACCTCGCTGGCGGTCGAAGCGATAAGAGGGCTGCGGACCAGCCTTCATTTCGCCATGCTGAAGTCAGAAAATAAAATATTAATGATTTCAGGCACCTCTCCGGGAGTGGGTAAATCCTTCGTCAGTTCAAACCTGGCGGTGCTGATGGCGCAGGCCGGTTCACGGGTGCTGCTGGTTGATTGCGATCTGAGAAGGGGATATTTGCACAGCATCTTCTCGCAGGCGGAAGGCCATGCCGGGCTTGCTGATTATCTCTCAGCGAATGTGGCGGTGTCCCAGGTAATAGAAGAGACAGAGTACCAGGGCGTCGATTTTATTGGCCGGGGAAGAATGGTCAATAACCCCGCCGAGCTGTTTATGACGGAGAAATTCCAGACACTCGTTGACGCCTGTTCAGCGCAATACGATGTCATTATTCTCGATACGCCGCCTATTCTGAGCGTTACGGATGCCGCGATTATTGGCCGATTTGCCTCAACGTCTCTGATGGTCGTCAGGTTCGAACAGAACTCGGTCCAGGAGGTGGAAGCGGGGCTGCGTCGATTCAATCAAAACGGGATTGCCATCCAGGGGGTCATATTCAACGGCGTTGAAAAACGCGCTTCGGCCACCTATAGCTATGGCGATTACTCATACCAGGAGTAATTCATCTCTCTTCTTTTAAGGAATAAGTCTTGACAGGCCGGGAATGTCTAATATTCCTAATGCCTGTGGACTTGTTCCTGGTTAAAAGTTCCCGTTATGTAATGCAGTCTGAATGCCAATTCCAGATAAAAATGCCAGAATTAATACCAAGGAATGCTCTTAAAATCTAAATTAATGAACCATCAGGGAACCACAAGGGGGGATAAACAGTAATCAACGGATGTGAAGTAGTTATTTAGAGTGGTGATGTTATATTTTGAAAAAATGTAATGATTCCGAAATAAAGAGTCGATTAAATGAATAGTAATAAAAATAAAGTCTTTCAACTAGAGTTGAAGTGGCATCCTGTTGCCGCTTCTGTGCTACTCGCTCTGCCAATTGTTGCGCACTCAGCAGAGATCAACATCAAGAACGGCGTGGTTTATACTGCCGGGAATGTGCCTGTCATTAACATTAATAAAGCCAACGATAAGGGGCTTTCTCATAATGTGTATGACAACTTAAACGTTGATAAGAATGGCCTTATCTTCAATAACAGCATGACTGAATCAAATACCGTTCTGGCGGGTAAGATTCAGGGGAACAGCAACCTGACGTCCGGGACGGCGAAAGTCATCCTGAACGAAGTCACGTCTAAAAATGCCTCTGCGATTAACGGCATGATGGAAGTGGCCGGCGATAAAGCCGATTTAATTATTGCTAACCCGAACGGTATTACCGTTAACGGTGGCGGCGCCATTAACACCAGTAAACTGACCCTGACAACCGGTACGCCGGATATTCAGAACGATCAGTTAGCCGGTTATTCTGTTAACGGTGGCACCATTACGCTGGGTAAACTGAATAATGCCAGCCCGACGGAAATTCTGTCTCGCAATGTTGTCGTGACCGATAAAGTCACAGCTAACGAGCTGAACGTTGTCGCCGGTAATAACTACGTTAACGCTGCAGGTCAGGTGACTGGTTCAGTAACCGCAGCCGGAACGCGTAATGCCAACAGCATTGACGTTGCTGCGCTGGGCGGTATGTATGCCAATAAGATTAACCTCGTCAGCACCGAAAGCGGTGTCGGCGTGCGTAACCAGGGCATAATTGCGGGTGGCATCAACGGCGTAAATATTGACGCTAACGGTCAGTTGCTGAACAACACTGCGCGCATTGAGTCCTCTGGTCAGATCAATATTAAAACCAACGGCGCACTGAGCAACGTCACCGGGGATATTACCTCTGTGGGTACCATCGCGCTGGACACCAATAAAAACAGCCTCAACAACAGCCGTTCAGGCAACATTTCGACAATGGGAGACCTCTATGTCAATAGCGGCGCCATTGATAACACCAACGGCAAAATGGCGGCGGCAGGCATGCTGGCTGCGGATACCAACGGCAACACCTTAACCAACTACGGTAAAGGAAATACTGTCGGTATTGAAGCCGGTATCGTGGCGTTAAAAACCGGTACCCTGAATAACAGCAACGGCCAGATCAAGGGCGGGTATGTGGGTCTTGAATCTGCTGCTGTGAACAACAACAGCGGTTTAGTCGACTCCCTTGGCGATGTGAACGTGGTGAGCGGCGGTAACGTCGATAACAACCGGGGCATGATCCGTTCTGCGGGCGGTTTCACCAAGATTGCCGCGAAAGGTACGATTAACAACGGCGCGACCAAAACCGCCGACACGGCCAGCAATGACTCGTTAGGCATTATCGCTGAGAAGGGCGTGCAGATTGCCGCGAACAGCATCAATAACAACGGTGGGCAGATGGCGTCAAATGGCGATATCTCCCTTGAAAGTGCCGGCGCGATTGATAACTACTCGGGCAAACTGAACTCAAACAGCAAGGTTATTGCCAAAGCGGTCTATGCGTAACGACAACGGCGGTGTTGCGGGTCGTACCGGTGTGAGTGCCGCAGTGGGTGGAAATATCACCAACTACATCGGCGTCTTCAGCTCTGAAGAAGGGGATGTTGCCCTGGCATCGAATGCCCTGAACAACCGCGGTGGCTTCATTATGGGACAAA
This sequence comes from Enterobacter cloacae complex sp. 2022EL-00981, assembly GCF_028737495.1. Classification (NCBI taxonomy): domain Bacteria; kingdom Pseudomonadati; phylum Pseudomonadota; class Gammaproteobacteria; order Enterobacterales; family Enterobacteriaceae; genus Enterobacter; species Enterobacter cloacae complex sp. 2022EL-00981. Next base: position 102,700 of record NZ_JAQZRK010000015.1, on the reverse strand, counting down.
ACGTCACCATTAATGCCAACGCAGGGGTGAACAACAATACCGCGTTCATCGTTGCCAGTAAGGTATTGAGCGTCACTGCAGGCGATAACATCGAAAACCGTTACGGTACCGATTTCGGATCCGCATTTGGTACCTACTTCGGCATGCCGCAGCAGAACGGCGGTATGGTTGGTAAAGAAGGCGTCTCGCTGTCCGGGAACTATATCTATAACGGCGAAAGCCGCATCATTGCTGAAAAGGGCCCGCTTACAATGCAGGCACGAGGCAGCATTGATAACGCGCGTTCGTTGCTGGTCAGCGGCGGGGATGCCTCCATCAAAGCGGGAAGCACCCTGACGAACAACTACGCAACCATCTACAGCGTGGGCGACCTGCTGATTGATGCGAACAGCGTGAGCAACTACAGCAACGGTGCGCTGGAAGATAACAACGCGACTGGCGTTATCGCGGCAGATAAAAAACTGACCATGAATGTGAAGAACAGCTTCACCAACTATGGCTGGATCAGCAGCCTCGGTGATGCCATTCTCAATATTCTGAACGGTTCTTTAACTAACCGTAATACGCTCTCCGCTGAGAAGTCTCTGACCGTATCTGCACAGACCGGGGTTGAAAACCTGAAAGATATCGCCGGGGGCGAGCATCTGGTGGTGAACAGCCAGCGTGGTGTGACCAACAACTCCAACAGCAATATGGTGGGTGATAAGGTCACGATCTCTGCGGTCTATGATATTAACAACCGTGGCAATATCGTCGCTGACAGCAGCCTGGCGATGAGCGCTAAAGGCAATATCTATAACGATCTGAATATGATCAGCTATGGTGACATTGCCTTAAGTGCCAATAACATTGATAACGCCTCGCGTAAAATCAAAGCGGTGGGTGATGTCACGCTGACAGCGGCCGGGAATGTAAGCAACAGCCGCGGCGAAATCAGCTCTGAGACTGGCGATATCACTATCAATGCGGGTGGCACCGTAGATAACTATTACGGCCAGCTCCTGTCCGGTAGCGATATTGCGCTGAAAGCGAACCGTCTGAACAACGACTACGGTCGGACGGCTGCCTACGGCAATATCGATCTGGCGCTGACGGGGTATTACGACAGCAACCGTGGTTCCGTCCTTTCTCAGACGGGTGATATCACACTGGCTGCCAACACCGTTGATAACAACAACGGTCTGATTGCCGGTAAGAATGTCACCGTCGAGTCAAAAGGTGCGGTTTACAACAACACCGCAATGATCGTGGCGGACAAAAAGCTCTCCGTGAACGCGGCAGGGAATGTTGAAAACCGTGACGGTAACAACTTCGTACGTAATCATGGCGAAACCTTCGGTGTGACGGGCGATGTGGGTGGCATGATTGGCCGTGAAGGTGTCGCTGTTTCCGGTCAAAACGTCTACAACAACAACAGTAGCATCATCGCTGATAACGGTGCGCTGAGCGTGCTGTCTAAAGGGACGCTGGACAACACCCGCGCGATGCTGGTAAGCGGCGCTGACGCCATCATCAAAGCGGCCGGTACGTTCTATAACAACTATGCCACCACCTACAGTGCAGGCAACCTGGACATCACTGCAGGTACGCTGAACAACTACAGCGATGGCAGCATGGAGAGCAACACGGCGACCGGCGTTATCGCGTCAGATAAGAATCTCAATCTGACGGTTGATAACAACGTCACCAACTACGGTTGGATCAGCGGTAAAGGCGATCTGAACTTCACTATCCTGAAAGGTGCACTGACTAACCGCAATGCAATCTCTTCAGGTAACGCTCTGGCGATTAATGCCCTGAACGGTGTTGAGAACTTTAAAGACATCGTGGGTGTGGCCAGCGCGAAAATTGATACTCAGCGTCATGTTACCAATAATGCCAACGGCAATATCCTTGCACAGAATATCGTGATTAATGCCGGTGCCGACATTAACAACCGCGGTAATATTGTGAGCGATTATACGCTGTCTGTGAAAACAGCAGGGAATATCTATAACTACCTCAATATGCTGACGTATGGCGTTGCAGGTGTCACTGCGAATAACGTGACAAACAGCGGTCAGGATGCAGTATTTGGTGGCTTATACGGTATGGAACTGATTACCAATAAAGTGACCAATACCGGCACGATTGTTGGTATGTAATCTAAAGGTGTAACAAAAGGCAGCAGCTATTGTCTGATAGCGCAAAGTCAGCACGAGACCCTGCTGCCTTTTTTTCTGAGAAAGTGAATGGAACTGCGATTTAAATTTTTACTGTCATTGCTGGTAATGTCGTCTCAAGCGTTTGCAGTTGACGATATTAATGCCCTGATTAAACAGCAGCAAAGTGCAGATCTAAATACTTTCAAAGAACACAAGGTGTATCGGCAGGATGTTTTCTCCAGCACCGAACGTAAAGTATTTAGACTGGACAAATTACCTGAGGAGAAAAACTGTTTTACCCTTAAAGCACTTGTTCTTGATAATGATTTTTTGAAACGTAAAACCGAAAAGGCGATAAAAAAAGAGATCGTCGGGCGCTGCGTGGGCAGCATCGGTGTGGTGAAAATTGCCGCCGCGTTACAGGATTTTTATATCGATGCCGGTTACATCACGACCCGCATTACGATCCCTTCGCAGAATATTTCGTCTGGCACGCTGAAGCTTGACGTCAATGCGGGGAAAATAGAAAAAATTATTGTCGAGCATAATGATATTAATCCATGGATGCTGCCGTTTGCGAAAGAGGACATCCTTAATATTCGCGATATCGAGCAGGGTCTGGAAAACCTGCAGCAAGAACCCGGCGTGGATGTGAAGATCAATATCGAGCCGGGTACCAAGCACGGGTATAGCACCATTCGCATCAGCACCAACCGGGAAAAACAGTGGAGCGTGCGGGCGAGCTATAACAACTGGGGCGATAAAGCGACAGGAGAACACCTGACCTCTGTGGTGGGCTATCTCTATAACATCGCCCGGTTTAGCGATCTGTTTTATCTCGCCGGAACGAAGAGCACGACGGGTCAGTATCAGAGTGTAAGTGGTTACTATGCCCTGCCGGTAGGCTACTGGAACTATTCGCTGTTTTATAGCAGCAGCAAGTCGCGTCAGGCGATACCGCTCTATTACACCACGGTGGATTACGCCGGTAAGAGTGAGTACGGCAGCGTGAAGGCGACGCGCACGGTCTACCGGGATAAAAGCCGGAAGGTGACGGGGAATGCCGAGCTGATCCATCGAAAAGCCAGCTATACCCTTAATGGCGAGGAACTTGTCTTACAGAAGCGTGACATGGATAACGTCAGGTTTGGCGTGAATTACACGCAGCAGCTGGCAAATGCACACTGGGATTCAACGGTATCCTGGCAGCGTTTTGTCACCTGGTTCGGCGCCGAAAAAACGCCGGATATGGTTTATGGCAATGTCAGTCCCGTCAGTCAGCTGGTGAATGTGGAAAGTCGCTATACCCGACAATTTTCTCAAACCGCCTATAGCGCTTTTTTTTTGGCGCAATACGCACCGCGTGAGCTGACGCTGCAGGATCAAATGACGATGGGCGATCGCTGGAGCGTGCGCGGGTTTGAAAACAGCGTTGGCCTGACCGGGAACAGCGGGTACTACCTGCAAAATACATTTTATCGCCCGGTGCGAGGAATGAACGCAAATTATTATGTTGGCGTAGATGCCGGTCATATAAGACGGGACAGTGTCTATGGTGAAGAGATTATCGTCGGCAGCACCCTGGGTATTCAGGGGAATGTGAAAAGCCTGGCGTACGATTCATCAGTCTCCATGCCGGTTAAATATCCTGGCAGCATGGACGTGAATAAATTTAATTTTAATCTGAATCTTTCTTATCAGCTTTGAAAGGGAAGCACGATAAATGCGTATCGGCACGGACATTGTGGAAGTTTCGCGCATACAGCGAGCGATAACAAACTGGCAAAGCGATTTTTTACAGCGCGTCTTTACCCCGCAAGAAAATATAAAAATTAACCGGGAAGATCCTAACTATGAGCGCGCATCAGGTTTCTGGGCGGCAAAAGAGGCGGTCGTTAAGGCGCTTGGCTGTGGATATCGCGACGGCATCACCTTTAAGGATATTGAAATAAACCATGACGAACTGGGTTGTCCCCATCTGATTTTCTCTGGGCGAGTCAAAGAGCTGCTTATTGAAAAGCAGATGGCGAATGCCTCGCTCAGTATTTCGCATTGTCAGCACTATGCGACAGCCGTTGTCATACTTTATTAACCTAACTAATTGTGAATATTATGTATCAATATAATGATCTTAAGGAAAAGACGGTTCTGGTCACCGGCGCCAGTGGCGATATTGGCCTGGCGGTCTGCGCTAAATTTCTTGACCAGAATTGCGATGTTTATGCGCTGTATAAATCCAATGCCACGCAATTAACGGAACTGAAAGAAACGCATCCGGCAGGAAGCAAGCTCACCGTAATTCAGTGCGATCTCGCCGATGCGCAGAGTGTCACTGCACTCTGTTCACGCCTGACCGAGGAAGCGGGCAAGCTTGATGTGCTGGTTAACAACGCCGGGATTGTAAAAGACAGCCTGTTTGCCTCGATGAGCTTTGATGACTTCAGCCAGGTGGTAGACACCAACCTGTTCAGCATTTTCCGTCTGACGAAAGAAGCCTTAATGCTGCTGCGCTCCGCAGAACACCCGGCCATCATCAATGTGGCCTCCATTGCGGCCATTATCCCAAGCGTCGGGCAGGCGAACTACAGCGCGTCGAAGGGCGCAATCCTGGGATTCACCCGCACGCTGGCGGCTGAACTGGCGCCGTATGGCGTGCGCGTAAATGCCATCGCGCCGGGGATGATTGAATCCAAAATGGTGAAAAAAGTATCCCGCACGGTGGTGCGTGGCGTAACGGCATCTATTCCATTGCGACGTCTGGGTAAATGCGACGAGGTTGCCAATACCGTCGTTTATCTGGGCTCCACTGCCTCCAGCTACATTGTGGGTCAAACCATCGTTATCGATGGCGGCCTGGTGATGCGGTGATTTATGTCTAAATACGTTATCCCCTCGAAGATCTTTCTGGAAATGGGCGGCTGGCGTCAGCCGCTGCTGATGGTCGACAGAATTGATGACTTCAAATATGGCGAAAATGGCTTTGTGAAGGTGACGAAGCATATCACCTACAACGAGCCCTATTTGCTCGGGCATTTCCCGGACGATCCGATCATGCCTGGGGTTATTATTTCTGAGATTTTTGGTCAGGCCAGCGAGTATCTCTCGTTCCTCACCGATATTTGCGATATCTACAACCAGACATACGGCACGGAACTGAAATCGTTACGCGATATTCATGCGCTCATTCAGCGTGACGAGATGCGGGAGATCATTCGCACGCGCCGCGCGCAGGTTCGCGGTGTTCTGGCGGCCCAGAATTTGAAATTTAAAGATATTGCCTACCCAGGTGATTCGATTGAAGTGACCAGCAAGCTGGCATTTTCTGATGCCCATGGCTTTAAGCATTATTCCGTGACGGCTAACGTCGGTAAGCGGTTAATTAGCCATGGCACCATTATTAATTTCCGCGAAACAAAGTAAACCCCTGAGAGAGTTAAAACCATGTCTACAATGAAAAACGAAATTGACCAGCGCAAGGACGTGCTGATGACAATTAAAACTGAGATTATTCAGCGTTTAAATATTCAGCGCGATGAGTCTCAAATTGATGATGATACCGCCCTGTTTGGTAATGGTTTAAAACTGGACTCCGTTGATGCAACGGAAATCGTGGTCATGCTGGATAAAGTTTTCGATATCAAAGTGAGCGAAAGCGATGATCCTTCTTATATGAGAAGTATCAACAATCTGGCTACGTTTATCATCCAGAAGAAAAAAGCTTAATTTATCATTGCGAATAACAGGATCACGTTATGAAGTCTCTTTATGATTTTCATTTAAAAAACAATGCGAAAATGGGTATTTACAACAATGCCAACGTTCCTTCTGCCTATCACGATCCGATGGTGGAATATAAAGCCGTACGTGAAAATGCCCTGCTGGTGGACTATTCACACATGTCCATTGTCAGCGTGATGGGTGATGATGCCTGGGCACTGGTGAATTATTTTGTCTCTGCCGATGTCTCCATTATCCGTGACGAGCAGGGGATCTACTCGCTGGTATTGAATGAAGACGGTACGGTGCGCGGTGATGTGTATGTGCTCTGCTCATCCGACGGCTATTACATCATGTCCGAGAACATCCCGGCGGCGGAAATTATCGCTGGCCTGAACGCCCTTCTGGAAAAAGCCGACGAACTGGATATCCAGGAAACCCCTGAAATTGCTGATATGCGCGAGCAGAACTGGGGCGCGATCATGGTAGAAGGGCCGTACTCCTGGGAACTGATGTCTGAAATCCACGGTTTCGACGTGATTGGTCTGCCTTATTACGAGTACATGAATACCGACGACGAGCTGATGGTATTCCGTTGCGGTAAACACGGTGAATTCGCCTATATGGTTGTTGGCCAGCAGGAACAGCTGCTGGATCAGTGGCAGCAACTGCTGGAGCACGGCGGCAAATACCTGCTGCAGACCGGCGGGCTGGATTACCAGAAAATTGTGCGTATCGAAAACCCAGGCTGGGATGAGGCGCTGTGGGCTGAGTACAACCTCAATCCGGTAGAGCTGCAGCTGCAATGGGCTGTGCAGTACGACAAAGAGGGCTTTGTGGGTAAAGACGCGGCCGAAGAGCTCTCTCACCGCGAAGGCGCACGCAAGGTGATCGGCATGATTGTCGAGGGCGAATGTTCAGGCATTTAATCCGGCGATAACGTACTGGTTGAGGATCAGGTGGTAGGGAAAGTCGCTAAGGCTATCTATTCTCCAGCCCTGCAGTGCTTTATTGCCCTGGCGCTGATCGACAATGAATATGCATGGTCTGATATTAGCGGCTTTGCTATTCAAACGCGTTCTGAAACGGTAGCCGCGAAAACCAAAGGTATGCCATTTATTTATAACCTGAGCATGCTGGTTAATCCAACTGAACACAGTTTTGTGGATGCCTCTAAAGCGAAAAGCGCACTGTAATTATTAATCGAAACAGCGAGAAGCGAATCCGTGGGAATAACACCACGGATCCTTTTCGCTGCTCATTGCCTGTACATGGCGGTACATATATTTATGAAGACAAACAGAAAACGGGTTGTCATTACCGGGATCGGTATTCTCTCTTCGCTGGCTGAAAACCTGCAGGATTTCAGAAACGCCTTACTGAATAAAAAAAATGGCGTCACGGACAGCGTGCGTTTTTCAAAATGGTTTGAAAACGCCAGAGCCGCTGAAGTCTTGCATGACATTGACTATTCGGAATTACCGGACGACGTTATCGCCTCCCTGGATAATGCCGCACTCTGGGCCTACAAAGTGGGTAAAGATGCGCTGAATCAGGCGGGACTGGCTGAGAATAAAGCGCACCTCAAAGAAACCGGTTTAATCGTCGGCGTGTCGTCTGCCGGGACCGAGGCATTTCTGCCGCTGTTTGAGCAACGCATGGAAGACTTTTCCCTGCGTAAGGCGCTGTTCTCTGGCGGTTTCTCCTCCTGTTGTTCCAGCGTCTCCACGCTGCTTGGGTTACAGGGCGGTGTTGAACTGGTCGCGACCGCCTGTACGGCCAGCCCTAACGCGGTCGGCATGGCGTTTGACTACATCCAGAACGGCAAAAGCAAAACCATGCTGGCCGTCGGGACAGAACCTATCTACCTGCCCACCTTCGCGGGCTTTTATGCCCTGAACGTGATGCATCCGGACGCCTGCACGCCGTTCTCCGGCAATTCGGGTATGTCCATCGGTGAAGGGGCCGGGGCGATCGTGCTTGAAGAGTACGAACATGCTGTCGCACGTGGCGCCACCATTTACGGTGAAATTCTCTCTTATGCCACCTCCTGCGATGCGTTCCACGAAACCGGACCGGATCCACGCGCCAGCGGCGCGGTACAGGTGATGCATAAGGCGATGGAAAATGCCGGCGTCACCCCGGATCAGATCGAATACGTCAACGCCCACGGTACCGGAACAGAAGCCAACGATCGTATCGAAACGCTGGCGATGAAAAAGGTGTTTGCCAACAATGAGAAACTGTTGGTGAGCTCTACCAAGTCTTATTTTGGTCATAACATCGGCGCGGCGGGGATCGTCGAACTGATCGCCTGCCTGGTCACGCTGCCGGATAACCGCGTTCTGCCGACGCTGAACTTCACCAACGCGCGTCCAAACTGCGATCTGGATTACGTGCCAAACGACTTCCGTGACCAGAAAATCAACCTCTTCATGAAGAACAATTATGCCTTCGGCGGTAACAACTGCAGCATGATTATCAGCATGGAGCCTTGTTCGATCCCGGTCAGTGCCTACGACGAAAAGCGCGTGGCGATCACCGGCCTGGGTGCCGTTTCCGCGATTGGTCACACCGTTCACGAGATCCTCGACAACGTATGGCAACAGAACCATACCGTTGAGCTGGGCGGCGTCACCTTCCCGGAAGACACGCTGGGAGAGGCGAAAGAGTTACTGGATGTGCTGGAAACCACCCGTCAGTTCGAAGCGCTGTTTGGTGACGATTTCAACGCGCTGGCCGAAACGCTGCCGGAAGCGAATGAACACTTTAAGACCTTCCAGGTTTCCGGGCTGGAACCGCGTAAACATCTGCGCCGCTTTGACCCTCGCAAGGCCACGCGTGGCGGTACGTTCGCATTGATTGCCCTGTCCGAAGCGCTGGAGCAGGCGAAGCGTAAAATCAAGCGTGATGGCGATGAGCTTGGCATGGTCATGGGAATGTCCAGTGGCCCGCAGGAGACGACCTACAAATATCTGCAGAGCCTTAAGCCAGACCCACGTAAAGTCAGAACCTCTGAATTCCCGGGATCGTTGATGAACTCCATCCCGACGTTCTGCGGTATTTCGGAAGGGATCAAGGGCTACACCACTACGCTGGCGACCGGCGAGAATGCGGCATTAGGCGCATTAACCTACGGCTACGAAATCGTGCGTCAGGATCTGCAGCCGCAGGTGCTGGTGGGCGGCGCGGATGAGTATTTCCCGTCCATGTCACTCTATATGGACGCCGTTACCCGCAAGCTGCATATGACCTCCGACGCCAGGGAATATCAGATCTACGGTAACGATCCGAAGGGTTACATTCCTGGCGAAGGTGCCTGCATGTTGCTGCTGGAAGATCCGCAGCGTGCAGCCGCGCGTGGTGCAGAAGTGCTGGCGGAAGTGGCCGGTTACGGTAAAGCCTGTAGCAACAGCTATTTTGATGCCTCTCAGCGGGACGAGAAATCCTCCTCCATGGCGCTGGCTATCGACCGTGCGCTGGCGGATGCCGGTGTAACGGCGCAGGAGATCGACCTGGTCTGTGGTACCAGCAACGGTAGCGATGAGAGCTCACGCATTGAAATCGATGCGATTTACGCCACCTTCGCCCAGGCAAAACCGGACGTACCGGTCGTGAACTACAACGCCTGCTTTGGCTTTGTCGCGTCTGCTGCCGGACTGCTTAACCTGGCCGTCATTATTGACTGTTTTAAGACGCAGGCGGTTCCCGCTATTCCTCATACCGTCGAGTTTTTCGATAAGCGAATTAACTTCGTTCGTGAACCGTTAAAACTTGCCCTGAAGCACGTATTGCTGGTGGGTGCGACGGAAGGCGGTAACTACTACGCGTTTGTGATTAAAGGATAATATTGTGGATAATGCCGCTATCATTTCGGGGTTCAGTTCTTGTCTGCCGTTTGCCGAAGACAGTCTTCAGCTTATTCAAAATCTGAAGCTGGGCAAACGCGTTGAAAGAAAGCCCTGGTTTAAATCCGACGACGAGGCAATTAAATGTGGGTTCGATGGCAATAAACATATTGCCACGCTGGATCATACGGATGATAGCGCATTAGATCTGCTTTATCGTCTGATTGACGATGCACTCGACCAGGCCGACCTGGATGTTCAATGGCTGGCCGGGTGCAATGCCCGGGTTTATTTAACCGGTATTGGCCCGCGGGTCGATGGCATGGCCTTTAAGAGTTTCTATAACAAAAATGATGTGGAAGATATTTATCTTTCAAAATCATTAATGCAGCTGCATGTGGATAATATGTCGCAGGATCGTATTGCCGGTCACCTTGCGCGTAAATATAACCTGCAGTATTTACCCCCGAATATGAATTGCACCAGTAATTCATCATTGACAGCCGTGCATTTAGGTTGCCAGGCCATCGAGCATGGCGGCGTAGATATTGTCCTGGTGGTGAACTGCTCAAAAATTAAAACGCAGGATATCTGGTTTCTGGATACGCAATCCATGCTGGATAGCCATCTTGTTCAGCCCTTTGGTGAAAACAGCCAGGGGGTGCTTTTCGCGGAAGGCTATAGCGCCATTCTGCTGGAAAATTCCCGCCACCGTCGCGCCAGAAAGGCGAAGGGCGGCGTGCGGTTGCAAACAACCTATACCCAAATCAGCGCAGGCAGAAGCAACGACAGCTCATGGCTCAGCACCAATATTTTAAAAGTGATGCAGGCCACAATGAAAAAAGCCGAACTGGACGTTGAGGCACTGTGCGCGATTATCCCTCACGGTAACGGTTCATCCGTCAGCGATAAAGCGGAAGCCAAAGCAATAGCGATGTTGACGGAAGGACATCCGGTTCCGGTTCTGGCTTATAAAGGCCAGATTGGCTATACCGCAACCGGCTCTGGGATCGTCGATTTAATTATTGGTCATCATTCGCTCACCCAGCAGGAGCTTATTTCCCCCGTTGGTAATGACACCATTATTGATGCCGTTGCTCAGCATGTTTTGATTGACCGTGGCGTTATTGGTCATCACAAAAACCACCTGCTTAAAGTCGGGGTTGGCGTGGATGGATCCATTATTGGCGCCGTCATGTCTACGGGTCATCCAGGCTGTTGAACGATCATGGAGAGTAACATGTATTTATCCTCATTTTCGCTCATTGAGCCGGAAGATAAATTTTATTTCTATCAGCCCAGCTGGCTAAACGCGTGGGAGTCGCATTTATTTAATAAAGCGCTCAAATCAACCCATGCAAACGGCTGGGGTCTGAAACGTTTTGGTACGCAGCCGGAGTTATATGCCGGTGAGATGATCCGCAATCCTCAGTATCAAAAATACCTGGATGCGATGGAGCAAGCGGCGGATGACGCGCTCATGGCGCTGCCGGCGAAAGAGCGAATGAAGCTGCTAAAGCAGCGCACGGCATTTATTTATGTCGACTCTTGGGGCGAATCCGGGCCGTTTGAAAATATCTCCAGCGCATTACACATCTCAATGATTGATACGCTGCCAAAAAACCTGGTGAAGAAATTCTCTGTGAATTCACCGACGTGCAAAATCCGGGGTGAAAGGCAATCCTTCATCCAGGCCATGAGTCTGGCAAAGGATTATCTGAACTGGGATGTGTTTGATTACGTGGTGATCTGCGCCGCCTACCGTGCGATCCCGGTGCTGGTGTTTTCGGACGAAGATATCGCGCTGAAGTGGGGAGAGAAGCGCAGGGGGAAAGCCCAGGATGTCAATTTAACCGTTGAGCGTGCGGGCTGTTTCATCTTTAGTCAGTATGAAAGCGCAATCCGGGTGAACGGCGGTCAATACGTGATGGCCGATACCCTTGAGGACACGCAGGCAGCGGATCGCGTGGCGTTTGCCGGTCTGCGTAAAGAGATGCTGTCTCGCTCAACCGTTTCGCCGCAAAAGACGTTAGATCTGGTCGATACCTTTGGTGCCAGCGGCTGTCTGACGCCAGCATTAAGCTTTGCGTATCTCCAGCAGGCTCCTCATTTTGCGGGAAAATTAAGAACTGTCGTTCCCGATAAACAGTTCGGTTACAGCTATTTCGACATTGACTATTGCAAGGAATAACGACACCCCCATGAGCGGAATGATTAAAGAACTCCCAATGATATCGCTGAACAATATCTATAAGAGTTATGGCTCGGGCGAAGGCAAAGTCGATGCCCTGAAAAATATCAATCTTGAAATAGAGAAAGGCGAATTTCTGGCACTGTGCGGCCCCTCCGGCAGCGGTAAAAGTACGCTGTTAAATATCCTGTCGGGTATTGATAAGCCGGGATTTGGTTCGGTGATGTTTTTGCGAAAATTACTCAACAATTTACCGGAAGAACAATTATCAGAAATTCGTGGCAAGCATCTGGGGTTCATATTTCAGTTTTTTAACCTCATCCCCGTGCTGAGCGTATTTGATAACGTTTTTTACCCGCTGGTGCTGAATGGGCACGTTGGCAAAAAAGAGGCGAAAGAGCGGGCGCTGCATTTTATCGAGAGCGTAGGACTGGCGGGATATACCGAACGTAAGCCGGGCCAGCTTTCGGGTGGACAACAGCAGCGTGTGGCTATTGCCCGTGCACTGGCGCATGACCCTCAGGTCGTGATTGCCGATGAGCCAACCGGAAACCTCGACCTGGTCACCGGTGAGGCCATTCTCGATCTGCTGCTGAAAATTAACCGGGAGACGCGCACCACTTTCATTATTTCGACGCACTCAAGCCAGCTGAAAGAGCGCGCGCGGCGTGTGGTTGAAATTAAGGACGGAGTATTAGTTCATGATTCACAATCGTAATTTCTTCATTCTCTGCTGGCTGCTGATCTGCATGGCCTATGCCGGGAGCGTTAAAGCCGCCGCGGCCCCCGTGGCTGAGCAGGTGATAAAAAATGGCTTCCCGACGCAGGCCGATAAGCTAGCCGATATCACCCGTGCGTTGTTTACCGAATACAAGGCCAATGATAACGCGCTGTCGCTGGTTTTTTATGCCTACGGCATGCTGCGCCAGGCGGAACATGCCCTCAATACCAATGACGTCATTCGGGCGTCTGAGTATGGCAAAACGGGCTTTTTCTATCTCGATGAAGCGGTGGACCTCTACGAGGGCAATCAACGGGTGCGCTACATGCGTGCCCGTGTGGACGCGTACCTGCCAGCCGATATTGGCCGCTGTGTGGTGACGTTAAAAGATACGGAACAGATGGCGAAAAGCCCTGACGTATTCAATGCCGGGTTGATGAAGCACATTGACGAAATGCGTTATCGCGCGCTGTTGAGCTGTAACCGTACCGCCGAGGCAGACGCGCTGCTGGCGCAAACAGAACTGCGTCACGCCAACTCTGCATTACCACTGGCTTCTGGCGACGCGCCAGAGTGGGATATCAACGAAGTGACAGAGGTCTTGTTACCGCTGGTGAAAGGGAACTAAATGTCCGGGGTTATGGTGTTAGCGAATAGTGTTGTTGTACTGATTCTGATTTTTGTCCTCTGGTGCGTATTATTCCGTTCGCGGGATGTGAAGTTTGCTTTTTTAAACCTCTTTCGCCACAAGAGACGATCTTATTCAACCATTGCCGCCATTATGCTCGGTGGCGTGTCGATTTTTCTGTATGGCGGGTTTATCGATTACTCATTCTGGATTTTGAAAGAGCAAACGATTCGAACCAATATTGGTCACGTGCAAATTTATAATGAAAATTATTTCCAGACATCGAATAAAAACAAAAGTCTGATTGCAGATTATGCATCCCTGAAAAAGGCGATTCTCAACGATCCGGATCTTGCACCGCATATTTCGACGCTGTCCGGTCAGCTGGAATTTACCGGGGTGATTTCGCAATATGAAAGCGAAACGTCCAGCTATTTTTCCGCCCTGGGTGTGGAGCCGCTGCCTGCGTTAAAGCTGGGGTCGTTTGATAAATTAATTTCCGGCAGCGATCTCTCCCGGGTGCGTACCGACGAAATCACGCTGGGCAGTGGGCTGGCGAAAACGCTCAATGCCCACTACGACGACTGGCTGGATGTGCTGGTGGTGAATACTGAGGGCGGGCAGGGCGCGTTATCGATGAAGCTGCGCGGCATCTTTGAGTCCGGTATTAAGGATTACGATGATGTGGCGATGAAAATCCCGCTTGATACCGCACAGCGCATCATGGGAACCAACAGCGTCAGTAAGGTATTAATCCTGCTGAAGGACGACGCTATCGCCGTCTTTAGCGCCAAACTGCGTCAGTTTATTGCGAAGCATCATTTACCGCTGCTGGTCAAAGACTGGAAAGAGACCTCGATCTTTTATCAGCAAGTCGAAGGCTTATTATCCGGGATCTATTTCTTCATTAAGCTCATCGTCGGATTGATCGTGATCTTTATGATCGGCAATTCGATGACCATGAATATTATCGAACGTACCCGGGAAATAACCACCCTCAGGGCGATTGGCCTGAAACCCCTGCACGTCACCAGGCTGTTTTTACTGGAAGGGATTTTCATTGGTCTTATCGGCGCCCTTGGCAGTCTGGCGACAGGTTATGCCATTGCCTCTGCCATCAATCTTTACGGTATTGCGATGCCGCCGTCACCGGGGCAATCGCTGGGCTATACGGCCTTTATCAAAACCGACAGCGTAGCACTGATCTGGATAACCCTCGTATTACCGATCCTGGCCGCAACCGGCGCCTCTGTGCTGCCTGCATTACGTGCTTCACGGCTGAATATTTCAGATGCTTTTAAATTTTCGTAAGGAAGCGATATGAAACGCGTTGTCATCACAAAACTGCTCTTTTGTCTGTGCCTGTTTTCCTCGGCGGTATTATCAGCGCCGGTGGATAACAAAGCATCAGAGATTATTCGTCGTGCCGATGAGGTTCGTTCCCCGAATAAACCTTTTCGCTACACCCTGACCATTCATGAATATAAGTCGGGCGCATCTCAGCCTGACAATAAGCAGGTGCTGGATATATCCATGCGCTTTATGAAACCCGAAGGGGGAATGAAAGCCGATGCCCGTTCGCTGGCGCGTTTTATTTATCCCCCGCGGGACAAAGGCAAAGTGCTGCTCTCTGACTGGTACGATCTTTGGTTCTACACGCCGGAACTGCGTCGACCGGTTCCCGTTTCGCGCCAGCAGCGCCTGATTGGACAAATTTCCAATGGCGACGTCATTGTCACCAATTTTGAGTATGCCTACCACGCCACGCTGCTGGGCGAGGAAGCATGCGGCGATACGCAGTGCTATAAGCTGGAGTTGGTGCGCAAAACGGATGACGTCACGTGGCCAAAAGTCATCTATTACGTCGAAAAAGAGGGGGACAACCGTCCTTTTAAAGCGTCGTATTACTCTCTGGATAATAAATTGATTAAAGAAGTGCTGTACCAGGATTTTCAGATGGTATTAGGGAAGATGCGTCCGATGAAAATTATTGTGAAGGAGGCCCGTCACGGTAACAGCTACTCCGTGATGGAGTACAGCGATGTTCGCCTGGAATCCTTGCCTGAATCCCACTTTACTCGCGAGTCTATTCAGCGAGGTGCCAATTGAAACGCACATTACTGGGGTTAACCCTGGCACTCTCCGCTCTGCCGGTAAGCGCACTGGCGGACTGCCTGTCCGGTTCCGACTTTGCAAAAAACAGCACTGTCACGCTGTATGAGCAGGTGTCGCTGGTCAAAAAACAAATTTCAGACTGGCGAATTAACGGCCGAAATCCGTATACCAGACACAATATCTACAATGACGCGGGCGTGAATCTCACCAGCAAGTGCGCGATCGTTGATAATGCGCTGGATCTGGATTTGTCTCTCTACGGGCTCACCTGGTACTCACCGCGCAAGGTGGGGGCATTTGAAGAGGACGACAGCCGCTCTCAGCTGCTGATTGAGCGTCTGAGACTGGTTTACGCCGTTTCAGACAGCGTGCAGCTTGAAGTGGGAAAACTTCAGGCGAAGCAGGGTCTCTTTTTCCTACGCTCACCTTCCGATCTGACTCCGCATTACTACGCCGGGTTCAAACCGACGCGGCTTTACGATCCCGCGCTTCGCACTGCGTATCAGTCCTCGTCCTGGGCCGCGACGCTGTCAATGGACAACCGGGATGAGTCGCTCTCGCTGACCATGATTCCGAAGCTGGCGACGATCGATAAATACTATCTGACCTCCAGCAACTGGTCCGCGAACCAGCGTGGCAACAGCAGCGAGGCCTGGCTTCTGAGCTATACCTCACATACCTTCCGTCAACATACGCCGGGGATGCGCATTCTGCTGGGAGACTCGCAGTCGGTTGCCGTCTCTGACAGCTATCACTACACCCCACAGCTGACCCTGAATGCCGAGATGGCCTGGCACCGGGAGCAGCGCTGGCGTCATCTCTCTGAGGAGAAAAGTGCAGAAGTCCAGAACTATGCATTTCCTTCATCGCTGTATGAGACCGAGGACAAAAATGGCGTAGAGCTGGCGGTGGGCGGGCAGTATACCACTGATACCTTTAACGTTTTCGGCCTGGAATATTATTACCAGAGCGAAGGTTATTCCCGCACGGAATGGCGCAAACAGCGCGAGCTGATGACCTTTTTAAATACCCCGACAGGCTATGCGCCGCTCGACAGGGCGTTTGATTCCTATAAGTACCTGATGGCGTCTGAAATCAGCAATACGGGCAACAAAGGCATGTTGCAGGGGAAACACTATCTCAACGCCTGGTCCAGCGTGCAGCTCACGCATCAGATCGCCGTGCAGCCTTATTTCGTCGTCAATCTGATGGATAAAAGCACCCTGTCGGGGCTCCACATCAGCGCACCGCTGACCTTTATTGATGACCAGCTGGAAGCGTATACCGGCGTCTATTCAGCACTGGGTAGCGCAAATTCTGAGTTTGCTTTCTTCGGCGATGTTGCCGGTGGCTATGTTGGCTTTAAGTATTACTTATAAGGAAATGACTATGACGCTTGATAATCCATCGCAGCCTGTGGTGCTGCTGTTTTCCGGCCAGGGAAACCCGGTGATTGGTATGGGCAGCGATCTGTGGGATCTCAATGCAACGACGAAACAGATCTGGGATTGTGCCAGCGATGTGTCGGGCCTCGATCTGCGCCGACTCTGCCTTAAGGGGCCGATGAACAGGCTGATCCAGACCACGGTACAACAGCTGGCCGTTACGGCGATCAACGTATCGCTTTATAGCCTCTGCCGCGAGCGCTTCCCGGCGCTGCGCGTCGTGGGTGCCTGCGGCCATAGCGTTGGCGAATACAGTGCCCTGTACGCGGCAGGCGCGATCTCGCTGGAGACCCTGTTCCGTACGCTGCATTTTCGCGCCAGTACCATGGATGCGGTGAGTAAAAAGCAGAAAGGCGCGATGCTGGCGCTGAAGGGGGCCGATTTTGCCACGCTGAGTGACATCATCACCCGTTCCGGGATCGCGCTGGATATCAGCTGCGACAACACCCCGCGTCAGCAGGTGATTGGCGGGACCCCGCCTGCGCTGAGTGATTTTGCCAAAGTGCTGGCCGATGAAGGCTATGAGCCGATCAAGCTCGGCGTCAGCGGGGCCTGGCATACCCGTTTAATGGCTGAGGGCGTGCAATTGATGCGTGACTTCCTGGCGGGACAGCCCTTCACCTCGCCAGCCTATGACGTGCTGATGAATGTGACCGCCAGAGTCGAAACGGTGCCGGACAATATCAAAGAGAACCTCTCCCTGCATCTGACGCAGACGGTGAAATGGGCCGATTCCATGGCCAGATTCATCCATCATCCAGACCAGCCGCTGTTCCTGGAGATGAGCAACAAACCCTATCTGGGACAGATGCTAAATGATTTTTCCGGTTTTTCTGCCGGGCGTGTCCTGCACTGCAGAAAAGTGTTAGGGATGTAATGGCCGAGCTATGATTCCAGATTATTTAACCTTCATCCGTTTTCAGGATAAAAGAAACGTGCTTTTTATCTATATCGTGACGTTTATCCTGCTGGGCTTTTACTGGAAAAATGCCGGTTTCTCTTTTTCCCGGCAGGATGCCTGGGTCGCGAGCGGTATTTTCGCGCTGATCGGGTATAGCTTCATTGCCGACCTTAAGGCCTTCTGGGCCTATAAATGCGTCGTCAAGAATGTTGATTTGTCGGTATTTGTCGGCAAAGAGAGCCCGAAAATGAATTCGATCATCTTCGAACCGTTTATCGTGCTGGCCGTCTCGATCCTGATTTTCGCGGGCATCACGGGGTTCTTCCTTGCGCTGACCACACCAGGCATCACGCTGCTGTTCATGGTTTTCGTGGCGCCGCTGATTATCTGGGGGATCTTTGCCGCACTGCGCCATGTCTATATTCAGCAGGTCGTTGCCTCAGCCAGAGACAAGGCAAAATACACGCAGCTTTCACAGTATGTGGCCGTTGCTGTCGTGATGAGTGTGGTGATGAATCTCCTGACCATCAGCCCCTTACGCAACAGTGCGCAGTTTGATCTCTATGGGCGCTACTTCACCTTAACCGCCATCATTACCATGGTGGTGCTCTGCGTGGTGGTGCTGGCAATTAATCTGCTGTTCTTGCGCTTTACCCGACGCTATGTGTTTCTGGGGCATCTGTTCCTTAACGAGATTGATCTCTATTTTTCCCCGTCAATCCCGTGGAGGACGCTGTCAGAGAAACCATTATGGCTGCGGCTGGTGATGCTGGTGGGCGTGGAATGTGTCTGGTCGGCTGTTATCGGCGTGCTGCTTACGCTTTCGGGATGGCAGGTCTGGTTTGAGGTCTATTTCCTGCTTTGCTATCTGCCATGTCTGGTGTACTACACGCTGCACACCTGGTGGAAATGGCATACCGATTTTATGATGTCGAGCGATATGTATCTGCGCTGGGCGGAGATCAGCAGAGAGGACACCCCCTGGTAGTCGCCTTCTGAAAGACATAAAAAAGCCAGACCCTCATCACTGACGGTCTGGCTTTTTATTACGTCTGTTTCGCTTAGCTCATTTTCATCCATGACAGCAGCATGGAGGCGCTGGCAATGACGTTAATGTTGGAAATATAGCCGTCGTAGCGGTTGTTAATGGCAGAAAGCTGATTATTAAAATGATCGTTTTCTGCCGTCAGCACGTCGAGCAAGGTGCGTTTGCCAAGGTGATACCACTGTTCGTAGAACATACGACGCACCCGATCCGTTTCACTTGTCAGGCGATCGTAATCATCGGCGCGCAGGAAAGAGGAGTCACGTACCTGAATCTGATAGTTAATCTGATACTCCAGATCTTTGTAACTCACTTCATATTGCTGCTGCGCCATATTGGCTTTCGCCCGTGCCGACATCTCAGCGGCACGCTGAGAGCCGCCGCTAAACGCCTCCCACTCGACGTTTAAGCCCGTATACCAACCCGCTTCGTTGCCGTTGCTGTCTTTGGCGGTGCTTTTGGAGATGACCCAGTTCACCTGCGGCAGGGCCGACGATTTAATGCTTTCAGCCTCATACTCCGCCGCCCGGACTTTGGACTGCAGGTTCAGCATCATCGGGTTTTTATCCAGCCCAGAAAGCGCCACCGACGCCGGGATGACCGTGTCGTGCCAGCTTATGCCTTCCGGTAATTCAGGCTCGATCCCCAGCAGACGCACCAGTTTAATTTTGCTGGCACTCAGCTGATGCTCAATGTTGTCGAGACTTGCCTGGGCCGACATCAGTTTTGCTTTGGCCTGCACCAGTTCACTCTCTCTGCCGCGGTCTGCCTGGGTAATTTGCGATAGCATGGTGACCAGCTCTTTCATGCGGCCAACATACTGTTTCGCCACAACCTTACTGTGCTGGTAACGCCCCATGTTCATCAGCTCGGACACGGTGTTGTAGGCCAGCTGTTCGCGGGAATACTCTTTTGAATAACGGGCTGCTTTTGCCGTTTCCAGAGAGTTGTCCACCTGGTTACTGATCCTTCCCCAGTCAATAATCGGCGTATTAACGGAGATCGTGCCGCTTGAGTCGCTGATATGGCTATTGTTGGATGACGACTGGCGATCGCCGCCCACGGTCGACAGCGGCGAGGTTACGCCCAGACGTACCTGGGGCATGCGCTGGCCTTTTACCTGATCGACCATGTAGTCAGACGCCATCACCTCTGCTGAGGCGGCCCGCAGTTCCGGGCTATACGCCAGCGCTCTGGCCACCATGCTTCGCAGAAAAACAAGCGAATCCTGACTGCCGGCACGGTAGCCCTGCGACATGCCGCTGATGGCTTGACGCGCACCGCCGTCACGACGCACCCCGGCGTACGCCGGGTCCGGTTTGTAATACTCGGTGACGGGCGGGAAGAAGTCTGCGTTTTTCTTCAGCGCAGCCCGGCTTTCCGCCGGTTTTGACGGGGCGGGGGCAAACTCCCTGGCTGTCGGTGCAGAGGCGTAACGTTCAGGGCGCGCAGTGGCTTGCGTTGGCATCGCCTTTTGCGTACTGGCGTATTGCGACTGGGTACGCATGGCGGGCAGCGAACGCGGCGATGCCGCACTGTGCGACACCGTCCGCTGCACAGGCTGCACTTCGCGGTTGAGCTGTGACTGTGTGCGCATCGGCGGCAATGACGCCAGGCTGCTTTTAGCCTGAGCAATGTCAGCCGCGTGCAGCGGAATGACAAAAGAAGAGCAGGGCAAGCAGAGTGCAACTGCGGTTGCTACCCTTGCCCAACGACGCTCTTTACGTGCCTTAACCATATAATTATCTCTCCCTGAAGGCTTCGCGCGCTTTCAGTATCGGTTTGAGGATGTAAGACAAAATGGTCTTCTCCCCCGTTCTGATTTCTACGTTTGCCACCATTCCCGGCATGATCGGGAATGACTTGTCTTTTACCTGTAACGCGGCACGGTCGGTGCGGACGAACACCCGGTAATAGGTAGAATCTCCACGCCCCTGACGGGCTTTCTCTTCATCGATCAGGGTGTCTGAACTGAGGTGTTCAACGACACCGTTTAATCCGCCATAAATGGCATAGTCGTAGGCGGTAATTTTTACCGTGGCGGGCAGGCCCGGATGGATAAAGGCCACATCAGAGGGTTTGATTTTGGCTTCAACCAGCAGGTTATCTTCAAGCGGAATAAGGGTCATGATCTCCGCCCCCTGCTGAATGACGCCGCCACGGGTTGTCACCCGGATGTTGTTGACGGTGCCGCGCACGGGCGCCACCACCGTGGTACGGTTCATTACGTCCTGGCGTCCGCGCAGAATTTCTTCCGCCTGCGCCAGCTCGGATTCCAGTCGGTTCAGTTCGCTGTTGGCATCAGAGCGGAAGCGGTTGGTACGCTCGGTGATCTGCAGGCTGAATTCGTTCGCCTGGCGCTTGAGGCGCAGGATTTCGACATCCGACATTAACCCTCGGCGCGCCAGCGGCTCCGACAGACTGACCTCGTTTTGCGCCAGCGTCAGGCTCCGTTTTAAGGCCTCTACGCTTTCATTCAGGGTTTTCAGGCGGGCGTTATAGGCCTGGGTCTCATCACGCACGATTGACTCAATCCCGGCGATATCCGGCGGGAAGGTCAGTGGCGTGTCGTAGGCTTCCGCCCTCAGACGGGCAATGCTGCCTTTCAGCCCCTGCACTTTGGACAACGATTCGCCATAGCTGGCCCCGGCGCGAGTCGGGTCAATCTTCAGCAGAATCTGGCCTTTCTCGACGATGTCGCCTTCCTGCACATTCAGCTCTTCGAGAATGCCGCCTTCCAGGCTCTGAATGAGCTGCTCGCGGCTGGCGGGGATCACTTTCCCGTCGCCACGGGTAATCTCCTCAACCCGGGCGAAATGCGCCCAGACCAGCGCCACCACCACAACCAGGGTGATGGTGTAGAGCATGATCATGCTGAAAGGGGTCTTCTGTGCGATCAGCGCGCCCTGCAGGTCGTGCATGAATTTCAGATCGTCGGCTTTCACTTTCCCCGTTGGCTGTGCAGGGTGTAATGCCAGCCCGGTGCCTGCTCTCTGCGTAGCGTTCACGTTTTCCAGTGCCGTTGAGGGTACGCCTGCATCCGTTTCGGCCTCTCCCTTTGAGGCGTTATGATTCACTTCGTCCTCGTTCATCATTCATTCACACCTTGTTTCTGTTGCTTCTCTTCGACTGAATGCATTGCTTGCTTTTTCTTCATGACATTCTCATTCAGGCTGGCCATCACCTGATCTTTGGGACCGTCTTTCACTACGTGTCCGTCTTCCATGACGATCAGACGCTCTACCAGGCTCAGTACGGACATGCGGTGGGTCACAATGACCAGCGTTTGTCCTTGCGTCGCTTCTTTGAGCCGACGAAGGAACAGGGTTTCCGTCATCGCATCCATTGAGCTGGTGGGTTCATCCATCAGCAAAATCTTTGGTCGTAGCAACAGGCAGCGGGCGAGGGCGACGAGCTGTTTTTGTCCACCGGAAAGGCAATTGCCCATTTCGCCGATAGGCATGTCAAAACCCAGTGGATGTCTGGCCGCCACGTGATCAAGCCCGGTCAGGCGAACCACCCGCAGAAACTCTTCCGTGCTCACGCCCGGGTTGCCAATGATGATGTTATGGCGCAGGGTGCCGTAAAACAGGCGGCAGTCCTGCCCGACGTAGCCCACCGCAGCGCGCCAGTCGGCGGGATCAACCTGTGTCGCATCCACACCATCAATGAAAAGCTGTCCGCTGCTCTGCTGGTACAGGCGCGCCATCACGCGCAGCAGGGTCGACTTACCGCTGCCAATTTTGCCCAGCACGGCCACCTGCTCCCCGGCCTCGATGTTGATATTGATATTGTCCAGAATGCGTGGCGCGACCATCATTCCCGGTACCGGATAGGTGAATCCCACCTTTTTCAGACGCAGGCTGCCGGTGAAATTGGGCGTCGGCAGATAATTGATCAGCGCATCGCGCTCGGTCGGTGTTTCCATCAGCTGGTTAAGGGATTTCAGCGCGGTTTTAGCGTGCTGATAACGCAGCGCCAGACCGACCACGGAGGCCAGAGGCGCGAGCGAACGGCTGGAGAGGATCACCACCCCAATCATGGCCCCCATGGTCAGCTCTCCGGCATGGATTAAATAGACGCCGAGCACCACGATGCAGACGGTGGTGATTTGCTGCACAAAAGAGACAAAGTTGGTGGTCAGCATGGAGAGATAGCGGGTTTTCATCGAGGACGCCGCAGCCAGTGCGCTGAAATCATTCCAGCGCTTTTGCATCACCCCTTCGCCCTGAGCGGCTTTTAAGGCCTCAAGCCCTTCGATGCTCTCGATCAGCAGACCCTGCTTAAGCGAAATTTCCCGGACGTTTTCTTCCATGTAGCGACCCAGCGGCCACTGGATAATGACGCTAACAATCAAAATCAGTGGCATGGCGACCAGCGGTACAACGGCCAGTGGGCCGCCAATCATGTAAATGATGAACATGAACAGCAGACAGAACGGCAAATCGGACAGCGTGGCGAGGGTCGCAGAGGTGATAAAGTCGCGGACGGCCTCAAAATCGCGTAACTGGTTCGCAAAGGTTCCGGAGGATTGCGGCTTGTATTCCATGCGCATCGACATCACCTGGCGAAACAGCTTCGCCCCGAGGATCAGATCTGCTTTTTTACCGGCGATGTCGATCAAATAGGCGCGGATTTGTCGGCTGGCAAATTCAAAAATAATGGCAATCACCACGCCAATCGCCAGCGACCACAGGGTGACGTACGCCTGGGTGGGGATCACGCGGTCATAGACGTTCATGGTGAAGAAGGTACCGGCAAGCGTAAGAATGTTCGCCAGCAGCGCAGCCAGTGCCGCGCTGTAGAAGTAATGCCGGTAGCGCCACAGCGTGGAATAGAGCCAGTGACCTTCATCCTGGGCTTTTGGTAACAGTTGGTCTTCAGCACGCGCGTCCAGCGTGGGTTTTGGCGTCGTCACAAGGGCATAACCGCCATAAGCCTCGTGTAAATCCGCCTCTGCAACGAGGAGCGTTCCGTTGTTTTCAGGTACCACAATCTGATACGTATGTTGCCCGCGCTTTCCATTGCGCGCGGTAAGAATGCAGTATGTCCCGTCTTTGCGTGCAATAAGCAAAGGGAACAGCCAGGAGGAAAGCGAATTCAGATCGCGCTTAACCCAACCGGCGGATATGCCCATCTGCTCAAGCATACGTAATGCCATTTCAGGCTCCAGCTTGTCGCTTTTTGGCAGGCCTGCATACAGCACCTCTTTGCTGGCATACTTAGAATGATGCCCACAAAGCCATTCAACGCCCCACAGAAGAGAATCTTTTTCAGGGGCTTCTATATCATCAAGAGTATGCTCTGAATTAATTTTTACCGTGGAGAGATGCGTATTCATTTTCGAATTCAGACCTGTAGTTGCGTTCCTCACTTAGAATTAAAAAGTAAAGAATATGTTATTTAAAAACGACCAGGGGCATCCGTAAATACAACGGGTGACGCGGGTGGATTATGTAAAAATACAAGCGCTGGTAATATCGTAGTGTAGGGTTTTATCCCTCTTACACACAATAAGGAAAAGTAACTGTTCCTTTAAGAATACTCTACGTCATATTTGCTATGCTGATGTTTTAACGTCTCTTTCTTACGTGGACGTATTAGCTCGCCAGTCTTGAAATGGGAACGCCCAGCTTTGTTTCAATTCTTATTTTCATGGCGTAAATGTTTTTGACATTCGTGGCATTTTTCATGGCAATCTTTTTAGGCAGTTGGCCCTTATACAGTTCAGAAAAGAGTGCATATTCATTTGCGCTAAGTTTGGCTCTTTTTTCTGAAGGCCGTATTATTTTCCCCATAAAGGACTGACTGATCTTCATTTTGATATCCTCGGCCAGGTCATCATGAAAGATGACCGTACTGATGATCGTGTCTGCCGTATCGTTGTAGAACCAGTAGTGGGCAATGGCCGCCATTTTTTTATCGGTGATCAGAATCAGGCGCGAGTTTCTGAACTGAGATAACCAATTGTTTGATAAGAAGTAATTTATATTCTTGTAATTAAAGTCTATCACGACAATGGGTTGTGAAATTATTTTTGAATTAATATCAGCAAAGTATTGTAAAATGCCTTCTATCAGAAATGAGTTATTTTCTGGCCAAATATAAAACTCGGCTCCCGAACATTCATCGCACTTTGTACTGCGAATGGAGGCATAGGCGCATTTATGCACACATCCGTAACAACGCATAGTGTAGTTGTCATTCTCATTTTGTTTAATAGTAATAATGTTCATGTGATCAAACGCTACGCGTCCATATAATATATGTAAAATATTATGTAATATATCAACAATCAGCTTAATTATGCATTACGGAAAAACACGAGTGACAGTCAGAGTACGCTCTGCTCGTCCAGGAATTTTCGACAGAGCGTATTGTCAGTTTTACACTAACTTGCAAGCCGTGTGATGGACACGCCCAGCTTGCGTTCAATTCGGTTCTTCATCGCGTAAGTGTTTTTAACACTGGTGCCGTTCCGGTAGGCGATTTTCTTTGGCGACCATCCGTTAAAGAGGAATGAAAACAGGCTGAATTCATTCTGACTCAGTTTGGGTCTGTTACCTGTCGGTTTAATCGTTTTTGCCAGGAACGTTTTTTTCAGTTTCGTCGAGACTTCTTCTGCGCTATCGTCATAAAAGATAATTGAACTGATAGTGGTTTCTAACGTGTCGTTGTAAAACCAGTAGTGCGCAATTGCCGTCATCTTTTTATCAGTGACAAGAATTAGTCTCATGTTTTTGAACTGATCTAACCAGTTTTCAGATAAAAAATAATTGATGTTTTTATGACTGAAGTCGATGATGACAACCGGCTGCGAAATATATTTATCATTTACCTCGCCAAAGTGATGACGAATGCCTTCAACCAAAAAGGTATTATTATCAGGCCAGATATAATATTCAAGCGCGTGGCAATCACGGTTTTGGCCATCTTCAGACGTATTAAAGCGGCATTGCTTTTCGCAACCATAACAACGCATGTCAGGGGTATGACAAACGGGTTGTCCACCCGTATGAGATAAATAGCCAGGATTGTTAGTTGCACAGTACATATTATACCTCACACGCGATGTTTTCTTACGTTAATGATATTAAGCCGGAGTCTGACAAACGCCGTCGTTCTTTAGGAATAATCATATGCTGGGCCAGGTAATAATCTTAATTAAATAGTCTGAACTGACTATTATGAATGCAATTTAAGAACTAATTTTATATAAAACAAGCAGTTGTAAAAGTTCTTAAATGAGAGTGAGATTCATTTATTTTTATCTAAAATGCTGTAATTGTTGTTTTTTGGTTAATTTTTGGCAGAGTCGTTTACTTTCTGAAATACCGGGTGAGGGACACGGTTTAATAAGCCGAAAAAGCACGGACTTTATTAACTAAAGTAAGCGGCGTGAAGCAATAAAATACGTATTTAAATATAGCCGGGGAAAATAGTTGTCCTGTTTATAAAGCGTATTATTTACCTCTTTCTTGTGACTCGTCATCCGTTATATCAGTGCCCGGCGTTACCAACCGGCGGCATCTTTGCCTGTTTTATCGGTTACATAATCTTTAGTTAACAAAAAGTATACATATCTAGTGCATTTATTTAACATTTGATCGTTTTTGGTGCGTTTGTTGCACTCTTTTTGTGCAGTGAACGGGATGGCTAATGTACTGGCGCAACGTTTGACGGGCCAATTCGTTTTTGATGTTCTGCTTATAAATTAACTGGTTATCACCCTTTACACTGCGAAATTTTGAACCAATATAAAATTGGTTCGTTTATTGCTTAATCATTAGCACGATAAGTAGCGCCTCATATCAATAACTTATCGTTAATAACAATAAAGTCATGATGAAAGCGAGCGAACCAATATGGAAAAACCGTCACGGTTTCTGGCAAATTCCAGCACCGCGCTTGAACAATTGCGCGGTCTTATTCACCAGCACGAGTCAACACCAGGCCTTCCGCTGCCCACGGAACGTGAGCTGTCGGAAACTCTCGGCGTAGGACGACGTGAAGTACGTCGTGCGCTGGATGTGCTGGAAGAAGAGGGGCGGATCTGGCGTAAGCAGGGCAAAGGCACCTTTATTGGTCCTGCTGCGCCTGTGGAACCGCTGGCCCTTCAGGGATTGGTTCAGCAAACCAACCTTCTGGAAGTGATGGAAGCTCGTCTACAGCTCGAACCCGGCTTAGCCCGGCTTGCGGCACTGCGTGCCACCAGGGAAAACCTCGCGCTCATGCAGCGCATGCTGGAACGCATCGATAAGGTCAGCCCGGACGACCGCGATCTGAATGAACTGTGGGACAGCGCCTTTCACCGCGCCATTGCGGAGGCCGCAGGCAATCGCCTGATGCTCGGTCTTTTTGATGCCATTGATGCCGTCAGGCGTGAGCCAGGCTGGCAGCATTTGCGTGAGCTTGCCCGAACCCCCGAACGGGTCGATGTCTACAACGACCATCATCATAAAATCATGTCCGCGATTATCCATCGCCAGCCCAACGAAGCAGCGGCCGCCATGCGCGAACATCTGCTTAGCCTGCAAAATGCCCTGATACAGGCGATCCACCTTGAGGACGACATCACGCTATGACGACGATTCCGTTTAAGGAAGCCACTCCGGTACTGCGCCTGCAAAACCTCAACGTTAAGTTCGCCGGATCGCCGGTGAGCGTGCTTGACGGTATCTCGCTGACGGTCAAAGCGGGTGAAACGCTGGCGCTGGTGGGGGAGTCCGGCTGCGGGAAAAGTATCACCTCCTTAGCGCTGATGGGGCTACTGCCCGCCAGCGCGCAGATTGTCAGCGGCGATATGCAGTTTCGTCGCCACGATCTGCGAAAGCTCTCCCCGCGGGAATATGCCGATCTCCGCGGTAACGAGCTGGCGATGATTTTCCAGGAGCCGATGACGTCGCTTAACCCCGCCTTTACCCTTGGGGACCAGCTCAGCGAAGCGGTTATGCGCCATCAGAACGTTTCGCGTGCGCAGGCGATGAATACCGCGCTGCAAATCCTGGAGAAGGTGCAGATCCCGGCGGCAGAGATGCGCCTGAAAGCGTATCCGCACCAGCTTTCCGGCGGCATGCGCCAGCGCGTGATGATTGCGATGGCGCTCATTAACCATCCGCGTTTGTTGATTGCCGACGAGCCGACCACCGCACTGGACGTCACCATTCAGGCGCAAATCCTCGCACTGCTCAACACCTTAAAAGAGGAGACCGGTACGGCGGTGCTGATGATCACCCATGATTTAGGCGTGGTGGCGGAAGTGGCGCAGCAGGTGGCGGTGATGTATGCCGGGCAGGTGGTGGAGCAGGGGAGCGTCGAGGCCATCTTTGCCGATCCGCAGCACCCGTACACCATTGGTCTGATGGGCTCTATTCCGTCCGCGGGCGCGCGTAAAGGGCCGCTCGCCACCATTCCCGGCGCGGTTCCCCTGGCGGAATCCATGCCGAAAGGCTGCCGCTTTGCGACCCGCTGCCCCTTCGCGCAAACACGCTGCCATAACGAAAAACCGTCGCTCGCGGTGCAGGGGGCTGACCATCTGGTCGCCTGCTTCCGCGTGCCGCTGGAACAACACATTGCGCTGGGAGAGATCGCATGACCACGCCCATTCTTGAAGCCCTTGACCTGAGCAAGCGCTTCCCCGGCCCGAAGAAGCTTTTTACTCCAGCCCGCTTTGTGACGGCGGTGGATCGCGTCTCCCTCTCCGTGATGCCCGGCGAAACGCTGGCGATTGTCGGGGAGTCCGGGTCCGGCAAATCCACGCTCGGCCGTCTGCTGCTGCGTTTGCTGGCCGCCAGCGAAGGACGCGTGTTTTATCAGGGGGAAGAGATCACACACGCCTCAGGAGCTCGTCTCAACCAGCTGCGCCGGGAATTACAGATTATTTTTCAGGATCCTTTTGCGTCGCTAAACCCGCGCATGACGGTTGAGCAGATTGTGGGTGAGCCGCTGTGGCTGCATCAGGAGATGAAAAAAGCCGATCGTCACTATCGCGTTGCGGAACTGCTTAAAACCGTGGGTCTGCCTGCCGCCTGGGCGGCGCGTTTTCCGCACGAGTTTTCAGGTGGGCAACGCCAGCGCATTGGTATTGCGCGTGCGCTGGCCTCCGGGCCAAAACTGCTGCTGGGAGACGAGCCCGTCTCGGCGCTGGATGTTTCCGTGCAGGCGCAGGTGATCAATCTGCTGGAAAGCCTGAAGCATCAGCTGGGGCTAACGATGGTGATTGTTGCCCACGGCCTGGCGGTCATCCGCCATATGAGCGACCGCGTGGCAGTGATGTATCTCGGGCAGATCGTTGAGCTTGCCAGCGTCGACGAGATCTTTGACGCGCCTCTCCATCCTTACACCCAGGCGCTCATCGCCTCTGCACCGCAGATGCAGCCGGGCGCCCGACGCGCTGCCCCGTTGCTGCAAGGGGATTTACCGAACCCGGCCGATCCCCCGTCCGGGTGCCGATTCCATACCCGTTGTCCGTATGCCACGGATGAATGTCGCCTTGCCGAGCCCATTAACCAGGTGCTAGAAGGCGGACGCCAGATTGCCTGCCACCGCTGGCAGGAGATTAACCGCGATCGCAGTGTTATCCAGATAGCACCGCCGTCTGCCGCCTTTCTGCGCCGCCGCGCGCTGTTTGAACACGCGGCCTCTCACTCCTCCCTTCCTTCAAGGAACTCATGATAATGACAATGCGTAATTCTCTTTTGACCGTACTTGGAAGTGTTATGTTGCTCGGCGCGGCGCTGCCCGCCCATGCTGAAAGCGTGCTGCGAGTAGGGCTGGGTGCAGACCCGGACATGCTCGATCCGCATCTGGCGCGCACCTATTATGGCCGCTTCGTTTTTGCCTCCCTGTGCGACAGGCTGGTGGATGTGGACGAAAACCTGAAAGTGGTGCCGGGTCTGGCGAAAGAGTGGACCTGGAGCGAGGATGGCAAAACCCTGACCTTCAATTTGCGTGAAGGCGTCACCTTCCATGACGGCGAAAAATTCGATGCGGCAGCGGCAAAATACAACCTCGACCGGGCGCTGACCTTAAAAGGCTCTCTGCGTAAAAGTGAAATATCGTCCGTGGAGTCCGTTGAGGTCACCGGCCCGATGCAGATCGCCCTGCACCTGAAAACCCCCGATGCTGCCCTGTTAATGCAGCTCACCGACCGCGCCGGGGCGATGATGGCCCCCGAAGCGGCGAAAAAGCCGGACTTTGCCGCCCATCCCGTCTGCTCCGGTCCTTATAAGTTCGACAGCCGCGTCTCCCAGGATCGCATTGTTCTGACTCGTTTCGACAACTACTGGAATAAAGACGCTTACCACTTCGACAAGATCATCTATCTGCCGATCCCGGATGCCTCCGTGCGTCTGGCGAACCTGCGCGCGGGCGATCTCGATCTGACCGAGGGCATTGCTGCCAGCGACGTTAAAACCGTCGAAGCCGACAGCAAGCTGGCGCTGGCGAAGGTGACCGGCCTCGGGTATCAGGGCATCACCTTCAATATCAATAATGGCAAGGTGCCAGCGAACGATCCGTTCAAGGACGCCCGCGTGCGTGAAGCGTTCTCTCAGGCCATTGACCGTGATGCGCTCAATCAGGTGGTCTTTGAAGGACTCTATACGCCTGCCAACCAGCCGTTTTCGACGGTAAGCCCGTATCACGTCAACCTGCCGGTGCCCCCGCGTGACGTCGACAAGGCGAAAGCGCTGCTTAAAGCCGCAGGCGTCGCGACGCCGCTGAACGTGAATCTGCTGGTGCCGAACAACCCAACCTCGCAGCAGGTCGGCCAGGTATTGCAGGCGATGGTGGCTGAGGCGGGCTTTACCCTGAATCTGCAGATGACCGAGTTCGCCACGCTGCTCGATCGCCAGCAGAGCGGTGATTACCAGCTGAGCTTCTCCGGCTGGTCAGGACGCCCGGACCCGGATGGCAGCATCTACGGTTTTATCCACAGCAAAGGGACGCTTAACGACGGCCGTTACAGCAATGCGCAGGTCGATGAGTGGCTGACCCAGGCGCGTCTCAGCAACGATAAAGCCGTTCGCCAGCCGCTGTACGACAAGGTAGTGAAGCAGCTGCAAACCGATATGCCTGTTGCCTACCTCTACTTCGAGCCGCGCATTTTCGGCCTGAACAAAAGCGTGCAGGGCTTTAAGCCGTACCCGGACGGCATCGTTCGTCTGGCCGGTGTGACGCTGGCGAAATAACCGTCCCGAGGAGAGACCATGCTGGAACTGATTTGCAAACGTCTGCTGCTGGCCATTCCGACGCTATTGCTGGTGAGTATGATGGTGTTCGGGCTGCAGAAGCTGCTGCCCGGCGATCCGCTCATCGCCATGGCGGGCGAAGAGCGCGATCCGGCGGTGATCGCCCAGCTGCGCGCTGAGCTCAATCTGGATGTGCCCATCCCGGTGCAGTATTTCCACTGGCTGACGCGCGCGCTGCAGGGCGATCTTGGGGTCTCCTTACGCACGCACGAACCGGTAACCAAGCTTATTGCCAGCAAACTGCCGGTCACGCTGGAGCTGTCGCTGCTGGCGATGATCATCGCCCTGGTGTTCGGCATCAGCATGGGGATCCTCGCGGCGGTGAACAAAAACAGCTGGGTCGATCACGGGGCGAACTTTGTGGCGATCTCCGGGATCTCGATACCGCACTTCTGGCTCGGGATCCTGCTGATACTGGTCTTTTCGGTCAATCTGCAGTGGCTGCCAGCGTCCGGGTTTGTGCCGTTTAGTGAAGATCCGGTGCAGAACCTGCGGACGTTGCTGCTGCCTGCCGCCGTGCTCGGCACCGGGCTGGCGGCCACGCTGATGCGCCATACCCGCGCCTCCATGATCGCCGTGCTCAAAGCTGACTACATCCGCACCGCGCGGGCCAAAGGGTTGCTGCCAAAAGCCGTCATTATCAAGCATGCGTTTCGCAACGCGCTGGTACCGGTGATCACGCTTACCACGCTGCTGTTCGGCGAGCTGCTGGGCGGCGCGGTGCTGACCGAGCAGGTCTTCACCATTCCGGGATTTGGCAAAATGATCGTCGACTCGGTGTTTAACCGCGACTACGCGGTGGTGCAGGGCGTGGTACTGATCGTGGCGATTGGCTTCCTGTTGCTGAACCTGCTGGCCGATGTGCTGTACGTTCTCATCAATCCGAAAATGCGAGGTTAACCATGGCGGAACTGACAACTCAAACCGTTGCGCCGGTTCTGCCCCGCGCACAGAACCGGGTGCTGAAGAAATTTCTCGCCAATAAAAGCGCGGTGATCGGCGCGGTGATTGTGGGCTTCTTTGTGCTGGTGGCGCTGCTTGCACCGTGGATCGCGCCGTTCGATCCGGTGAAGGCGAATTTCCTCGCGGTGCGTAAAGCGCCCTCGGCGATGTACTGGTTCGGCACCGACGAGCTGGGGCGCGATATTTTATCCCGCATTATCTGGGGAGCCAGAACCTCGCTGATGGCGGGGTGTATGTCGGTAGTCATCGCCGTGGTCATCGGCGTGCCGCTGGGGCTGGTGGCTGGTTACTTTCAGAAGATGTGGGATGGGGTGATCTCACGCGTTATCGAAGCGCTGCTGGCCTGTCCGTTCCTGATCATGGCGATCGCCCTCGGGGCGTTTTTAGGGCCAAGCCTGACCAACGCCATGATCGCCATTGGCCTTTCCGCGATGCCGATCTTCGCCCGTCTCACGCGCGGCCAGGTGATCGCCATTCGCAACGAAGAGTACATCGACGGCGCGCGGGCAATTGGCCTGCCGGATCGCTGGATCATCATCAAATATGTCCTGCCGAACGTCATGTCACCCATTCTGGTGCAGGCCACGCTGGCCATTGCCTCGGCGATTATCGCCGAAGCCAGTCTCTCGTTTCTGGGTCTGGGGCAGCAGCCGCCAAACCCCTCCTGGGGCTCAATGCTTAACACCGCCAAAGGCTTCCTTGAGCAGGCGCCCTGGATGTCCGTCTTCCCCGGCGTGGCGATTTTCCTTGCCGTGCAGGGCTTTAATTTACTCGGCGACGGGCTGCGCGATGCGCTCGATCCGCGCCACGACTAAGGAGTCATGATGACCAAAGCGCTTGATTTTACGTCCGGTTACGCTTCACGACGCCCGCCGATGATGGGCCATAACGCGGTTGCCACCTCGCAGCCGTTGGCGGCGCAGGCGGGGATGAAGATGCTGCAGCTGGGCGGCAACGCCGTTGATGCGGCTGTCGCCACCGCGATGGCGCTGACGGTGGTTGAACCCACCGGTAACGGGATTGGCAGCGATGCCTTCGCCATCGTCTGGGATGGTGAAAAGCTCCACGGCCTGAACGCCTCTGGCCGTTCGCCTGCGAGCTGGCATGCAGATCTGTTCGCTGGCAAAATGGCGATGCCGGAAATCGGCTGGGATGCGGTAACCGTGCCCGGTGCGGTATCGGGCTGGGTGGCGCTGGCGGAACGTTTTGGCACGCTGCCGCTGACCACGCTGGCGCAGCCTGCCATTGAGTATGCGCGTAACGGTTTCCCCGTCTCACCGTTGATTGGCCATCTCTGGCAGCGCGGTTATAACAAACTCAAAGACCAGCCGGGCTTTAGCGCCTGCTTCGCACCGGAAGGCCGCGCCCCGCGCGTAGGGGAGATCTTCCGTAACCCGGCGCAGGCGAACTCGCTGGAGCTGATTGCAAAAACCAACGGCGAGGCGTTTTACCGGGGCGAGCTGGCGCAGAAAATTGCCGCCTTCGCCAAAGCGCACGGCGCACATCTGACGGCTGAGGATCTGGCGAACCATCGTGTGGACTGGGTGGATCTGTTGTCGCGCGACTTTGCCGGCGGTTCGGTGCAGGAGCTGCCGCCGAACGGGCAGGGGATCGCCACGTTGATTGCGCTCGGCATTCTGGAGCAGTGCGGCATTGAGCACCATCACCCGGACTCCGTGCAATCCCTGCATTTATCCATTGAGGCGATGAAGCTGGCGCTGGCGGATCTCGACCGCTACGTGGCGGATGAAGCGCACATGGAGTTTGCGGCTAAAGAGCTGCTGAGCGACCATTATCTGAAATCGCGCGCGGCGCTTATCGACCCTGATAAAGCCTCGGATTTTGAGTACGGTTCGCCGACGCAGAGCGGCACGGTCTACATCAGCACCGCAGATGCCAGCGGGATGATGGTTTCGTTTATCCAGTCCAACTATATGGGCTTTGGTTCAGGGATTGTGGTGCCGGATACCGGCATCAGCCTGCAAAACCGCGGCTGCGGATTTGTGCTGGATCCGAAGCACCCGAACGCGCTGGCGGGCAGCAAGCGTCCGTTCCACACCATCATTCCGGGTTTTGCGATGGACGGCAACGGCCAGCCGCTGATGTCTTTTGGTGTGATGGGTGGGCCAATGCAGGCGCAAGGGCATATGCAGATGGCGCTGCGCATCATGCTGCACGGGCAAAACCCGCAGGCGGCAATCGACGCCCCGCGCTGGCGCGTGGTGCAGGGCCGGGAGGTGATCGTCGAAGCGACGTTCGATCGCAACACCATTGCTGCCCTGCGTGAACGTGGCCACCACATCGTCGTGGAAGATCCGCTCCAGGAGTATAACTTTGGCGGTGCGCAGGTGATTTACCGGATGCCGGAAGGGCACTACGTGGCCGCGACGGAGAGCCGCAAAGACGGGCAGGCGCTGGTGAGTTGATTAACGCCCGGTGGCGCTGCGCTTACCGGGCCTACGCTGTGCTTTTTGTAGGCCGGGTAAGGCATAGCCGCCACCCGGCTTTTTTCAGCCAATACTAAACGGATCCGCATCCTGCCAGGCGGGGAACTTCTCGCGATACTCCTTCAGCGCCGTCAACGACAGCTCGGCATCAATACGCGTCGCCTGATGCGGTTCGGCGGTGGCGATGATCTCGCCCTGCGGATTCACCACCCGGCTATCGCCCCGGTAGTGATGTCCGTTGCCGTCTGTTCCCACGCGGTTACACCCCACCACGTACGCCTGGTTTTCAATTGCGCGTGCCACCAGCAGCGACTGCCAGTGCAGGGAGCGCGGCGCAGGCCAGTTGGCGACATACAGCGCCAGGTCGTAATCGTTGCGGTTGCGCGACCAGACCGGGAAGCGCAGGTCGTAGCAGACCAGCGGCAGAATACGCCAGCCGCGCCATTCAAACACCACGCGTTCGTTGCCGGCTTGATAATGATGATGCTCATCGGCCATGCGGAACAGGTGACGTTTATCGTAAAAATGGACCTTCCCCTCCGGCTCAACCAGCAGGAAGCGGTTCACCGGGCCGCGTTCCGTTTGCAGGGCGGCGCTCCCGGCGATCAGCGCGTTGGTCTGCTGCGCTTTGGCGTGCATCCAGGCGACCACCTCATCCTGCGGCATCGACTGTTGTGCGGCTTCCATCGCGAAACCCGTGGTGAACATCTCCGGCAGGACAATCACATCGCGCCCGGTAATGCCTTCCAGTTGACGATCAAAGTGGCGCAGGTTGGCAGGGCCATCCATCCACACTAAAGGTTGCTGCAAAATAGAAATCTTCAGACCAGGCACAATTCAGACTCCTCAAACGACCACTTTTTGACACTGTAGCACGACATAACGAGAAAATGTGGCAATAAAAAACCCCGCGCGGGGCGGGGTTTGTCAGGACGAAACGCGTTATGCGGCTTCCGGTTTACGGTGTTTCTCCGGCAGCTTTACCGGCTGTGTCGCCAGCTCATCCGGTTCGAAATCATCGACGTTAATGCTGCGCAGACGGCTCTCTTCGGCTTTCACCAGGAGTGCGGCTTCGCTGTTGTCAATGATGCCACCCGCCAGCGCCTGTTTCGCCAGTTCGTCCAGGCGGGTAAACGGCAGGTTTTTGCCCAGCTGTTTACAGATCTTCTGGTGAATCGGGTCGGCGGCCATCACGTCCAGCAGCGCCTCTTCCAGCAGACCCACCGGGTTATGTGGCGTTGGCGCCAGATACTGACCTCGGCCGATACGTGAGCGGGTTGCGCTCGGTACCTGCAGGATCTTCGCCACTTTATGATCCAGCTTGTCAGACGGCGCCAGATGATGACGACCGGTCGGGAAGATCGCCACGCGCAGGGCACCTGCCACCAGACGGTTAGGGAAGTTCACCAGCAGATCGTCAATCGCCTGCTCGGCCTGATACAGCGCATCCTGCACGCCCCAGTGCACCAGCGGCAGATCCGCTTCCTGACGGCCTTCGTCATCGTAGCGTTTCAGTACCGCAGAAGCCAGGTAGAGCTGGCTCAGCACATCACCCAGGCGGGCAGAGATGCGCTCGCGACGCTTCAGGCTACCGCCCAGCACCGCCATGGAGACGTCGGACAGCAGCGCCAGGTTGGCGCTCAGCCGGTTCAGATGCTGGTAATAACGTTTTGTCGCATCATGGGTTGGCGTGGCGCTGGTCAGCCCGCGGGTCAGACCCAGCCAGAAGCTGCGCACTTTATTGCTGCCTACATGACCGATATGTTTGAACAGCAGCTTGTCGAAGG
Organism: Enterobacter cloacae complex sp. 2022EL-00981; assembly: GCF_028737495.1. Taxonomy (NCBI): domain Bacteria; kingdom Pseudomonadati; phylum Pseudomonadota; class Gammaproteobacteria; order Enterobacterales; family Enterobacteriaceae; genus Enterobacter; species Enterobacter cloacae complex sp. 2022EL-00981. Next base: position 66,497 of record NZ_JAQZRK010000015.1, on the reverse strand, counting down.
CATCCACGTCGTTGTTCTGCGCGGCGGCCATCTCTTCCAGCACGTATGGATGGCAGCGAATCGCCCCCTGGCCGAAGATCATCATGCTGCGGGTCAGGATGTTTGCCCCTTCTACGGTGATGGCGATCGGTGCGCCCTGATAGCCACGCGCCAGGAAGTTGCCTTCGCCGAGCATAATGCCTTTACCACCTGCGATATCCATTGCATCAATGATCGACTGCTGTGCGCGGTGGGTGCAGTGGTACTTCACAATCGCGGACAGCACGGCCGGTTTTTCACCCAGCATAATGCCGTAGGTAATTAACGACGCGGCGGCATCCATCACGTAGGCGTTGCCTGCGATACGCGCCAGCGGCTCTTCGATCCCTTCCATCTTGCCGATGGAGATTTTGAACTGACGACGGATGTGCGCGTAGGCACCAATCCCCATCGCCACCGATTTCAGCCCGCCGGTTGAGTTCGACGGCAGGGTAATGCCGCGACCAACGGACAGACATTCCACCAGCATACGCCAGCCCTGACCGGCCATTTTCGGCCCACCGATGATGTAATCAATCGGGACAAAGATATCCTGACCGCGGGTCGGACCGTTCTGGAACGGTACGTTCAGCGGGAAGTGACGACGACCGATTTCAACGCCCGGGGTAGAGGTGGGGATCAGCGCACAGGTAATGCCCAGATCTTCTTCACCACCCAGCAGTTTTTCCGGGTCGGAGAGTTTAAACGCCAGGCCCAGCACGGTAGCAACAGGCGCGAGCGTAATGTAGCGTTTGTTCCAGGTCAGGCGCATACCCAGTACCTGCTCGCCCTGCCATTCGCCCATGCAGACCACACCGGTATCCGGGATGGCGCCTGCATCGGAACCCGCTTCCGGGCTGGTCAGTGCGAAGCATGGAATTTCCTGACCGCGTGCCAGACGCGGCAGATAGTGATCTTTCTGCTCTTTTGTACCGTAATGCTGCAGCAGTTCGCCCGGGCCTAAGGAGTTAGGTACGCCCACGGTGATCGCCAGGATCCCGGAGACGCCAGCCAGTTTTTGCAGCACGCGAGCCTGAGCGTACGCGGAGAATTCCAGACCGCCGTACTCTTTTTTGATGATCATCGCGAAGAAGCGATGCTCTTTCAGGTATGCCCACAGTTCCGGCGGCAGGTCGGCCATTTCATGGGTGATGGCAAAGTCATTGGCCATACGGCAGGCTTCTTCTACCGGGCCGTCAATAAAGGCTTGTTCTTCCGCCGTCAGCCGCGGCTGCGGGTAGTTATGCAGTTTTTTCCAGTCCGGGTTGCCCTGGAACAGATCGCCTTCCCACCAGGTGGTACCGGCGTCAATCGCTTCTTTCTCGGTGCGCGACATCGGTGGCATCACTTTGCGGAAACCTTTGAATACCGGCGCGGAGATCATCGACTTACGCATCGGGGCAAAGTTAAACGGCAGAAGGATGATGGCCAGCGGCACTAAAAGCCAGATATTCCAGAGACCTGCGACGCCAAGCGCAGCCGTCCAGGCCAGAAGAATCAGGCTGCTCAGGAATAAACTTACACGGTGATAGAACAGCACACCGAGCAGGACAACGGTTGCGAGAATGCTCAAAATCATCATAAAGAAAAGCTCCCTTGCTTGTAGGAGGTCTGACCACTTGTGATGATATGGTTGTAGTTGATGTTATTTCCTTTAGCAATGTGTTTACAAAATAATTACAACCTGGTTCACATTGTTCGTTTGTTTGCCGGCACGAAAACGCAAAACGTCAGACGATTCGCATCCCTTTAGCTTCTCGCTTTTATTGCTATCCGGTACACTCCACTGTGTTATCTCATCAATACTGAAGGATTATCCTCATGTACCAGGATCTTATTCGTAACGAACTGAACGAAGCGGCGGAAACGCTGGCTAACTTTCTGAAAGATGATGCCAATATTCACGCTATTCAGCGCGCGGCGGTCCTGCTGGCCGACAGTTTCAAAGCCGGTGGCAAAGTGCTCTCCTGCGGTAACGGGGGGTCCCATTGCGACGCTATGCACTTCGCAGAAGAGCTGACCGGGCGTTATCGTGAAAACCGTCCGGGCTACCCGGCGATTGCGATCTCCGACGTGAGCCACATCTCCTGCGTGGGCAACGATTTCGGTTACGACTACATCTTCTCCCGCTACGTTGAAGCGGTTGGTCGTGAAGGTGACGTGCTGCTGGGTATCTCCACTTCGGGCAACTCTGGTAATGTGATCAAAGCGATTGCGGCGGCGCGTGAAAAAGGGATGAAAGTCATCACCCTGACGGGCAAAGATGGCGGTAAGATGGACGGTACCGCGGACGTTGAAATCCGTGTTCCGCACTTCGGTTATGCTGACCGCATTCAGGAAATTCACATCAAAGTGATCCACATCCTGATCCAGCTGATCGAAAAAGAGATGGTTAAGTAAGACTTCGCTGGGGGGCTCCGGTGCCCCCCGCAGTTGTGGAGTGGAGGTAATCTATGTGCGAACTGCTCGGGATGAGCGCCAATGTGCCAACCGATATCTGCTTTAGTTTCACCGGGCTGGTACAGCGCGGTGGGGGAACCGGGCCGCATAAAGACGGCTGGGGTATCACCTTCTACGAAGGCAAAGGGTGTCGCACGTTCAAGGATCCACAACCCAGCTTTAACTCACCGATTGCCAAACTGGTGCAGGATTACCCCATTAAATCCTGTTCGGTAATCGCCCATATTCGTCAGGCAAACCGCGGCGAAGTGGCGCTCGAAAACACCCATCCGTTTACCCGTGAGCTGTGGGGCCGTAACTGGACCTACGCGCATAACGGGCAACTTACGGGCTATAAGTCGCTGGAGACCGGTAATTTTCGCCCGGTTGGCGAAACCGACAGCGAAAAAGCCTTTTGCTGGCTGTTGCATAAGCTGACAGAGCGTTATCCGCGCACCCCTGGCAACATGGCGGCGGTATTTAAATATATTGCGTCGCTGGCGTCTGAACTGCGCGAGAAGGGCGTGTTTAACATGCTGTTGTCTGACGGGCGCTATGTGATGGCGTTCTGCTCGACGAACCTGTTCTGGATCACCCGCCGTGCACCGTTTGGCGTGGCAAAACTGCTCGATCAGGATGTGGAAATTGATTTTCAGAAAGAGACCACACCAAATGATGTGGTCACTGTTATCGCCACGCAGCCGCTGACCGGCAACGAGACCTGGCAGAAGATTATGCCAGGCGAGTGGGTGTTATTTTGTCTCGGGGACCGTGTAATTTGATGCCAGCTGTGGGTGGACAACTTCGTGGCTCAGCGGTTTGCTGACCACATAACGGCCATCCACAACCGAGACGACAGGCGGCTTGTGCGTCTGCTCGAAATAGTCATAGCCCGGTTTTAGCTGTTTCCAGAAATCCGCGTAGTAAGAGTACTTGTGACGCGCCATGTTGGCATCGGTCATGCGGAACGGATAGATGCTGACCTGAACGTTTGGCTGACCAAAGACCAGTGCGCCCGTGACAAACTGGAAAATCTCATCAATGCCGGAATCGGTCATCGCGTAACAGCCGATGGACACACAGGCACCGTGGATCATCAGATATTTACCTTCGTAACCGTGCGCACGGTCAAAGGCATTCGGGAAGCCGATATTAATCGCTTTATAGAAACGGCTATCCGGTTTTAGCTGGTTACGCTGAACGTTGTAAAACCCTTCCGGGCTTTTGAAATCGCCCTGACGCTGTTTTGGCCCCAGACCACCGGAATAGTTACAAATCTTGTAGCTGTCGAGCAGCTGATATGTCTCACCCATTTTCACAAACAGGTCGAGTGTGCGTTCTTCCTTAAAGATTTGAATATAAACGGGGGATCCCATTAGCTGCTGTTTATATTCTTTGCTCACAGGCGTGGTTGAACTGTTGCTGCTGAGCAGCCCGGCAAACGACACGCACGGAATCAGGAGCATCGCAATGAACAATGCGATTTTACGCATACTACAAGTTCCTTGATAAAACTAAGACCAACTTGCCAGAACGGCAAAAGAGACCCGAAATCAGATTAATCTGTTAGGAGCGCTCACATTAGCACCGCTATAGATTTTCGCAAGAGCGGAGCTGTTAGTTTACAAATTAGTTTTACTTTATAACCCATCAAAATCGCGCTGGCTCCAGGAACTTTGCGTATCAGTTCGCAATTTGACACCTGCAGCTGAGTTTTATCTGCCCGGAAAACGCCGGAAATGGTACACTTCACGCCCTCAGAATAGTTGTTCACGGAAACTTGCTAACCACATGTTTAAAATAAGAAAAGGACTTGACCTGCCCATCGCAGGCGTGCCCGAACAGCACGTTTCGGCAGGCGCAAGCGTTCGCCATGTTGCCATTCTGGGCGACGATTACGTGGGGATGCGCCCCTCAATGCTGGTCCAGCAGGACGATCGCGTCATTAAAGGGCAGGCGCTCTTCGAAGATAAAAAAAATCCCGGCGTGATGTTTACCGCCCCTGCCAGCGGCACCGTTGTGGCGATCAACCGTGGCGAACGCCGCGTGTTGCAGTCGGTGGTTATCCGCATTGAAGGGGATGAACAGCGTGAGTTTGCCCATTATGAGGCCGCAGACCTCGCGGCGTTGAGCCGTGAAACCGTTCAGGCGCAACTGCTGGACGCCGGTTTGTGGACCGCATTTCGCACACGCCCTTTCAGCAAAACGCCTGTGCCTGGCACGGTTCCGGCCGCTATCTTCGTTACGGCAATCGACACCAACCCACTCAGTGCAGACCCGCAGCCGGTTATTCTGGCACAACGTCAGGCCTTTGATGCCGGGTTGACCGTTCTCACGCGGCTGACGTCCGGGAAAGTCCACGTGTGCCAGGCCAGTGCCGGTAAACTTGGCGGCCATCCGCAGGGACAGGTGACGTTCAATGAATTTGCAGGCCCGCATCCGGCGGGGCTGGCGGGAACGCATATTCACTTCCTTGAGCCGGTCAGCCTGACAAAACAGGTCTGGCACCTTAACTATCAGGACGTGATTGCCATCGGCAAACTCTTTACCACCGGTAAGCTCTGCACAGAGCGAGTGATCGCGATTGGCGGGCCGCAGGCGGCAAACCCGCGCCTGGTGACAACGCTGTTGGGTGCGGATATCAATGAACTGCTGGACGACGAAACCAAAGCGGGTGAAAACCGTCTGATTTCCGGTTCGGTACTCAGCGGCCGTCATGCCGTTGGGCCGCAGGCCTATCTGGGGCGCTTCCATCTGCAGGTGAGCATTGTACTGGAAGGGCGTGAGAAAGAGCTCTTTGGCTGGGTGCTGCCAGGTGCAGAAAAGTATTCCGTCACCCGCACCACGCTCGGCCACTTCCTGCGTCATAAGCTGTTCAACTTCTCCACCAGCACAAACGGCGGTGAGCGCGCCATGGTGCCGATTGGCAACTACGAGCGTGTTATGCCGCTTGATATTCTGCCCACCGTGCTGCTGCGCGATCTGCTTGCCGGGGACACCGACAGCGCCCAGGCGCTGGGTTGCCTGGAGCTGGACGAAGAAGATCTGGCGCTCTGTACCTATGTCTGTCCGGGAAAATACGAATATGGACCGGTATTGCGCGAGGTGTTAACCCGCATTGAGCAGGAAGGATAACCATGGGCTTAAAACACCTCTTTGAAAAAATAGAGCCGCATTTTACCGAGGGTAAACTGAAGAAGTACTACCCGCTGTATGAAGCGACGACGACCATTTTCTACACGCCAGGTCTGGTGACGAAAGGCGCGGCGCACGTTCGTGACGCCATCGACCTGAAGCGAATGATGATTCTGGTCTGGTTTGCCGTCTTCCCGGCAATGTTCTGGGGCATGTACAACGTGGGGCTGCAGACCATTCCGGCGCTGCATCATCTGTACGATGCTCAGCAACTGGCGCAGGTGATCCAGTCTGACTGGCATTACCGTCTGGCACAGTCGCTTGGCGTAAGTTTTGCCCCAGACGCGGGCTGGATCAGCATGATGACGCTGGGGGCGGTGTTCTTCCTGCCGATCTACATCACGGTATTTATCGTGGGTGGGTTCTGGGAGGTGCTGTTTGCCATTATTCGTAAACATGAGATCAACGAAGGCTTCTTTGTTACTTCCATTCTGTTTGCCCTGATTGTCCCGCCAACGTTACCGCTCTGGCAGGCCGCGCTGGGGATCAGCTTTGGTGTGGTCATCGCGAAAGAGATCTTCGGGGGAACCGGGCGTAACTTCCTCAACCCTGCGCTGGCAGGGCGTGCGTTCTTGTTCTTTGCCTATCCGGCACAAATTTCCGGCGATCTGGTCTGGACCGCTGCGGACGGCTTCTCTGGGGCGACACCGCTTTCACAATGGGCGGCGCACGGCGGTGAAACGCTGGTGAACAATGCGACAGGCCAACCCGTTACCTGGTTTGATGCGTTTATGGGCAACATCCCGGGCTCCATTGGGGAAGTCTCCACGCTGATGATTTTGATTGGCGGGGCGATCATCCTGTTTGGTCGCGTGGCCTCCTGGCGGATTGTCGCCGGTGTCATGATCGGCATGGTGCTGACTGCCACACTGTTCAACCTTATCGGTTCCGCCACCAACCCGATGTTCTCCATGCCCTGGTACTGGCATCTGGTGCTGGGCGGTTTCGCCTTCGGCATGATGTTTATGGCCACCGATCCGGTCTCTGCTTCCTTTACTGACAGAGGGAAATGGAGCTATGGCGTGCTCATCGGGGTGATGTGTGTCCTGATTCGTGTGGTCAACCCGGCCTATCCGGAAGGGATGATGTTGGCCATTCTGTTTGCCAACCTGTTTGCACCACTGTTCGATTATCTGGTCGTGCGCGCCAACATTAAGCGGAGGAAGGCACGTGGCTGAAATCAAAAATAACGACAGCATCGGCAAAACGCTGCTGGTGGTGCTGGTCCTGTGTCTGGTCTGTTCCATTGTGGTGGCTGGTTCTGCCGTGGGGTTAAAGCCGCGACAGCAGGAGCAGCGCGCGCTGGATAAACAGCGCAACATCCTGGCCGTCGCCGGGCTGATGCAGGAAGGGATGAGTGCAGACGATGTGTCGGCCGTCTTTGCTGAGCGCATCACCGCGCGTCTGGTGGATTTAAAAACGGGTCAGCTGCTGGATAAAGATCCGGCGAAATATAACCAGGCGCTGGCATTAAAAGACCCGCAGATGAGCATGACGCTGGACGCATCTCAGGATCCGGCGGGCATTAAGCGTCGCAGCAATCTGGCTGAAATCTACCTCGTACGTGATGAGCAAAAACAGGTGCAGGAAGTGGTGCTGCCCATCTACGGCAACGGCCTGTGGTCAATGATGTACGCCTTCGTGGCGCTTGATACGGATGGCCGCACCGTGAAAGGCATCACCTACTATGACCAGGGTGAAACGCCGGGGCTCGGTGGTGAAGTGGAGAACCCTAACTGGCGCGCGCAGTTTGTCGGGAAGAAAGTGCTCGACGACAGCGGAGCGCCTGCGCTGAAGGTGATGAAAGGGTCTGCGCGTCCTGACGATGTCTATGCCGTTGACGGCCTATCCGGGGCCACGCTCACCTCCAAAGGGGTGCAGCACAGTTTTGATTTCTGGATGGGCGAACTCGGTTTTGGTCCTTTCCTGAAAAATGTACGTGAAGGAGCGCTGAACCATGGCTGATACGGGTGAACTGAAAGAAGTTAAAAAGGTGCTGATTGGCCCACTTTTAGCCAATAACCCGATAACGCTGCAGGTGCTGGGTGTGTGTTCAGCCCTGGCGGTGACCACCAAGCTGGAAACGGCGGTGGTGATGACGCTGGCAGTAACGCTGGTAACCGCGTTTTCCAGCATGTTTATCTCGATGATCCGCCACCATATCCCCAACAGCGTGAGGATCATCGTGCAGATGGCGATCATCGCCTCGCTGGTGATCGTGGTCGATCAGCTGCTACGCGCCTTTGCATATGAAATATCGAAACAGCTTTCGGTATTTGTGGGCCTGATTATCACCAACTGTATCGTGATGGGACGTGCAGAAGGCTATGCCATGAAAATGCCTCCGCTGGCGAGCTTTATGGACGGCATCGGCAACGGCCTCGGCTACGGCGTGATCCTGCTGTCCGTAGGGTTCCTGCGTGAGTTGATTGGCAGCGGTAAGCTGTTTGGCATCACGGTGCTGGACACGGTACAGAACGGCGGCTGGTATCTGCCAAACGGCCTGTTCCTGCTGGCTCCAAGCGCATTTTTCATTATCGGTTTGCTAATCTGGCTGATTCGTACCCTGAAGCCAGAACAGCAGGAAAAGGAGTAACCGACAATGGCTCATTACCTGAGTTTATTTGTGCGCGCGGTGTTTGTTGAAAACATGGCGCTCGCGTTCTTCCTCGGCATGTGTACGTTCCTTGCCGTGTCCAAAAAGGTGTCAACGGCATTTGGCCTGGGCATAGCGGTTACCGTGGTGCTTGGCCTGTCGGTGCCGATCAACAACCTGGTGTACAACTTTGTCCTGCGCGACAGCGCGCTGGTGGAGGGGGTGGATCTCAGCTTCCTGAACTTCATCACCTTTATCGGTGTGATTGCGGCGCTGGTGCAAATCCTTGAGATGATCCTTGATAAGTATTTCCCGTCACTCTACAACGCGCTGGGGATCTTCCTGCCGTTGATCGCGGTGAACTGCGCCATCTTCGGTGGCGTCTCGTTTATGGTTCAGCGTGATTACAACTTCAGCGAATCAATTGTGTATGGTTTCGGCTCCGGGATCGGCTGGATGCTGGCTATCGTCACCATGGCGGGGATCCGCGAAAAAATGAAATATGCCAACGTGCCTGCAGGCCTGCGTGGCTTAGGGATCACCTTTATCACCACCGGTCTCATGGCGCTGGGCTTTATGTCCTTCTCCGGTGTGCAGCTATAAGGGCTAACTGATGGAAATTATGCTTGGCGTGGCGATGTTCACGCTGATTGTACTGGTGCTGTCGGGGTTGATTCTGGTGGCGCGCGCGAAGCTGGTGAATTCCGGCGATGTCATTATCGATATCAACGATGAACCGCAAAACCAGATCCGCACGCCAGCCGGCGATAAACTGCTGAATACGCTTGCCGGCAACGGCATCTTCGTCTCTTCGGCCTGCGGTGGCGGTGGCTCCTGTGGGCAGTGCCGCGTAAAGGTGAAAGAAGGTGGTGGCGATATTCTGCCCACTGAGCTGTCGCACATCACCAAGCGTGAGGCGAAAGAGGGCTGCCGTCTGGCCTGTCAGGTCGCGGTGCGCCAGAACATGAAAATTGAACTGCCGGAGGAGATTTTCGGCGTTAAAAAATGGGAATGCGAAGTTATCTCCAACGATAACAAAGCCACGTTTATCAAAGAGCTTAAACTGCGGGTGCCTGAAGGAGAGAGCGTTCCGTTCCGGGCGGGGGGCTATATCCAGATTGAATGTCCGGAGCACACCGTAGCCTATGCTGACTTCGACGTGCCTGATGAATACCGTGCCGACTGGGATAAATTCAACCTCTTCCGCTTTGTCTCTGAGGTTAAAGAGCCCGCGCTTCGTGCTTACTCCATGGCGAACTACCCGGAAGAGAAGGGTATCATCATGCTTAACGTGCGTATCGCCACGCCGCCGCCAGCGGTACCGCATGCGCCACCGGGCATCATGTCATCGTATATCTGGTCATTAAAACCGGGCGACAAGGTGACCATCTCCGGCCCGTTTGGCGAGTTCTTTGCGAAAGAAACAGATGCCGAAATGGTATTTATCGGCGGTGGTGCAGGTATGGCGCCGATGCGTTCGCACATTTTCGACCAGCTCAAGCGGCTTGGCAGTCAGCGTAAAATCAGCTTCTGGTACGGGGCGCGTTCGCTGCGTGAGATGTTCTATGACGATGAGTTCGAACAGCTGGCGCGTGAAAACCCTAACTTCACCTTCCATGTGGCGCTCTCCGATCCGCAGCCGGAAGATAACTGGACCGGCCATACGGGCTTCATCCACAACGTGCTGTATGAAAACTACCTCAAACAGCATCCTGCGCCGGAAGACTGCGAGTTTTATATGTGTGGTCCGCCAGTGATGAACGCCGCAGTGATCAAAATGCTTAAAGATCTGGGCGTGGAAGATGAGAACATCCTGCTGGATGATTTTGGAGGCTGATGATGCTGACGTTTCTGGCAACCTTCGCGGTCTTTGTACTGGCCATATTCGGCATGTCGTTAGGCTGGATCATCAAGCGCAAAAGCATTCAGGGCAGCTGCGGTGGGATCTCGTCCATTGGCATGGAAAAAGTCTGCGACTGCCCGGAACCGTGCGATGCCCGTAAAAAAAGGATGGCGCGGGAGCAGCAGCGCCGAATTTTGTAAATCGCGACGTAACGATAACAGCAGGCCGCATTATTGCGGCCTGCTGGCTTATTTAGCCCACGCTTTTGCGGCGGCGGGCGAGTCGACCATCACCGCATCCGCCTGCAGCGCCTCTGCCTTTTTATAATCTTCGGCGGTGTTCACGCCCAGCAAGATAACGTGACTGTTGCCCTGCGAGCGGAAACAGTCCATGGATTCTTTATCCCAGGTGAGGGTTGAGCGGGACACCCCTTCACCAAGGGTAAATTTCTCAACCACGTCAACGGTTCTGTTCAGCTCTAGCGCGTACCAGTACTCCTGCATCGTCTGCTCTGGTGGCAGGCACTGATGGCTCAGCGATACCGTTACCAGCCTGGAGCGCGTTTCACTGCGGGTAACAAAGCGTGGGATTGCTGCCGGAAGCGAGGCAAGATAACGGTCCTCAGTAGAATAAACCCTCACCCGCCCCAGACTCTGGGTCTCATTAAGCACCGCAAGAAGCGCTTTTCCCATCGTGGCCGGATCGGCGTCAGGTGATTTGATATCTATATAAAACCGGGTTTGTGGCCAGGTTTCCAGCACGCTTTTCAGGGTGGGGATCGTCACCCCTTTGCCACGCCACGGATGGGTTTCACCGCCCCAGCTCCAGCCAGCGTCAACCGCTGATAACTCCGCAAGCGTGTAGTCCGAGATTTTGCCTGTTTTGTTCGTCAGCGCTTTTAAATCAGAAGGACGATACAGGACCGGAACGCCATCTTTACTGAGCTGCACGGTTATCCAGACTGCCTGAGCCTGATTCTCTAAGGCCAGTTTGATCGCTTGTACTGTGTTTTCTGGTGCGTCGGCTGTTCCGCCCCGGTGGGCAACGATCTGTGGGCCAGCGAAGCTCGTTCCCGTCACGAGCAGCAGAGAAAGCGCGAGTATTTTTCTCATGAATTTATATCCTTATTCACATAAAAATTTAATATATACAACAAGTTACGTGTTGTTTTTTGTATCATATTTTTATGACAAATAAGAGAAGGTAAATCTGCTGTCGCATTTTTTAGACTTTGATATACTGTATATAAATACATGTGTGGTGGTCGTAATGCGCAAAATAATCCATGTCGATATGGACTGTTTTTTTGCCGCAGTGGAGATGCGTGACAACCCGGCGCTGCGGGATATTCCTATTGCCATTGGCGGTAGCCGTGTCCAGCGCGGTGTAATCAGCACCGCCAACTATCCTGCGCGCAAATTTGGCGTGCGCAGCGCCATGCCTACCGCCATGGCGCTTAAGCTTTGTCCTCATCTCACGCTTTTACCCGGTCGCTTTGAGGCGTACAAAGAAGCGTCCCTGCATATCCGCGAAATCTTCTCTCGCTATACCTCACTGATTGAACCTCTGTCGCTGGACGAAGCTTATCTTGATGTCACCGACAGCGTGCACTGTCACGGCTCCGCGACGCTGATGGCGCAGGAGATCCGCCGCACTATCTTCCAGGAACTGAATCTGACCGCGTCGGCAGGTGTCGCACCGGTGAAGTTCCTCGCCAAAATAGCGTCCGATCTCAACAAGCCCGACGGCCAGTACGTTATCACCCCGGAAGAGGTCCCGGCGTTTTTAAAAACGCTGCCGCTCGGCAAAATCCCGGGCGTAGGCAAAGTCTCTGCGGCAAAGCTGGAAAGCATGGGGCTGCGAACCTGCGAAGATGTACAGCGCAGCGATTTAGCCATGCTGCTTAAACGCTTCGGAAAATTTGGCCGCGTGCTGTGGGAGCGCAGTCAGGGGATAGACGAGCGCAGTGTCAGCAGCGAGCGGCTGCGAAAGTCGGTCGGGGTTGAACGCACACTGATTGAAGATATTCATGACTGGTCTGAATGCGAAACCATCATTACGGAGCAGCTCTATCCTGAGCTGGAACGGCGCTTAATCAAGGTTAAACCGGACCTGCTGATTGCCCGTCAGGGCGTGAAGCTTAAGTTCAATGATTTTCAGCAGACGACTCAGGAGCACGTCTGGCCGCGCCTGAATAAAGAGGATCTCATCGCGACGGCGAAAAAGGCCTGGGATGAACGTCGGGGCGGGCGAGGGGTCAGGCTGGTGGGGTTACACGTTACCTTGCTGGATCCGCAGCTGGAACGTCAGCTGGTATTGGGATTGTAAAAAGGCCAGTGGCGCGACGTTGTTCACCCTCTCCCTTTGGGAGAGGGCTGGGGTGAGGGTATTACTTAGCAGGAATCGCTTTCAGCAGTTCAGTCAGCAGGGTCCAGTAATGGCCCACGCTTTCAATGTGAACCTGCTCATCCGGCGAGTGTGGTCCGGTAATGGTTGGCCCAATGGAGACCATATCCATGTTCGGGTACGGCTTCTTGAACAGACCACATTCCAGACCCGCGTGGATCACCTGAATGTTTGGGGTGCTGTTGAACAGACGCTGGTATGTTTCACGCACCAGTGCCATCACCGGAGAGCTTGCGTCCGGCTGCCAGCCTGGGTAGCTGCCTTTGGCAGAGGTTTTCGCACCGGCCAGCGTGCCCAGAGATTCCAGCATGCTCACTACGTACTCTTTACCGGTGTCGATAAGCGATCGGATCAGGCAGATGATCTCTGCGCTGTCGTCGCCCATGGTGACCACGCCCACGTTCAGAGAGGTTTCAACCACGCCTTTCGCGACGTCTGAGTTGCGGATCACGCCGTTTGGCGTCGCGTTTAACAGCTGAATAAAGGTGTCACGAGACTGGGTGGTCAGCGCGGCTTTATCCGTGGACACGGACTCCAGCACCACGGTCAGGTTCTTCTCTTTCGCGGACAGTTCGTTTTTCAGGATATCCAGATAGACGCTGGAGAGCTTTTTCAGCTCGTCCGCTTTGGCAGCTGGAACGGCTACCGTCGCGAACGCTTCACGTGGGATTGCGTTGCGCAGCGTACCGCCGTTGAAATCGACCAGACGCAGGTCCAGCTCAGCCGCGTGGCCCGCCAGGAAGCGTGCCAGCAGTTTGTTGGCGTTGCCCAGGCCTAAGTGAATATCACCGCCGGAGTGGCCGCCTTTCAGCCCTTTCAGCGTCAGCTTGAAGGTCTGGAAGTCAGCTGGCACGGCTTCACGGGAGAGCGGCAGGGTAGAGATAAAATCAATCCCGCCCGCGCAGCCCATGTAGATCTCGCCTTCTTCTTCGGAGTCGGTGTTGATCAGAATATCCGCCTGCAGCCAGTTCGCCTGCAGACCGAACGCACCGTCCATGCCCGCTTCTTCGGTCATGGTCAGCAGCACTTCCAGTGGACCGTGCTGAACGCTGTCGTCCGCCAGTACCGCCAGTGCAGAGGCCATACCGATACCGTTATCTGCACCCAGCGTGGTGCCGCGCGCTTTCACCCAGTCGCCGTCGATGTACGGCTGGATCGGGTCTTTCGTGAAGTCGTGAACGGTGTCGTTGTTTTTCTGTGGCACCATGTCCAGGTGCGCCTGCAGCACAACCGGTTTACGGTTTTCCATGCCTGCGGTCGCCGGTTTGCGGATCAGAATGTTGCCAACCTGGTCGCGTTCAGCGTGCAGACCCTTTTCCTTCGCCCAACCCATAATATGTTCGGCAAGCTGTTCTTCATGGTAAGACGGGTGTGGAATGGAGCAGATTTTGGCAAAAATATCCCACAGCGGCTGGGGAGATAATTGAGACAGTTCAGACACGATAAGTCTCCTTGTCGATGCCCTGCAAAGCGAGTTGCAGGTCACAGGGTTAGCAGGTTAATAGTTACCACAAGTCAGGCTTGCGAGATGCAACTGAGAATACCACTTTCTCCGATGGCTGGTAGCATAAAGCATGTAAAAACTCAGGCAGAGGGCGCTAAACACTGGTTTTTAGTGCGTCAGATCTCTATAATCTCGCGCAACCTATTTCCCCCTCGAACACTTTTTAAGCCGTATAAAAACAGGCTGGGACACTTCACATGAGCGAAAAATACGTCGTCACCTGGGACATGTTGCAGATCCACGCACGCAAACTGGCCGCGCGTCTGATGCCTTCTGAACAGTGGAAAGGCATTATTGCCGTTAGCCGTGGCGGTCTGGTACCGGGGGCGCTGCTGGCGCGTGAGCTGGGTATTCGTCATGTCGATACCGTCTGCATCTCCAGCTATGACCACGACAACCAGCGTGAACTGAAAGTGCTGAAACGCGCGGAAGGCGACGGTGAAGGTTTCATCGTTATTGATGACCTGGTGGATACCGGCGGTACCGCGGTGGCTATCCGCGAAATGTACCCAAAAGCACACTTCGTCACCATCTTCGCGAAACCGGCGGGCCGCCCACTGGTGGATGATTACGTGATTGATATCCCACAGGATACCTGGATTGAACAGCCATGGGACATGGGCGTGGTCTTTGTACCGCCTATTTCCGGCCGTTAATTTCCGTACGTAACTTTACACGCCCGGCTATGCCGGGCGTTGTTCTTTTTATCCTGCCACGCGTTACAATGGACACTATATGACGTATCCATGGAGGCAACGCAATGACGCAGGCGAATCTCACCGAGACACTCTTCAAACCCCGTTTCAAGCACCCTGAAACCTCGACGCTGGTGCGTCGCTTCAATCCGGGGAACCAGCCTGCCGTCCAGTCTGCATTAGACGGTAAAAACGTGCCTCACTGGTATCGCATGATTAACCGCCTGATGTGGATCTGGCGTGGTATTGATCCGCGTGAAATCCTCGATGTGCAGGCGCGTATCGTCATGAGTGAAGCCGAGCGTACCGACAGCGAACTCTACGATACGGTGGTGGGTTACCGCGGCGGCAACTGGATCTACGAATGGTCGAAACAGGCGATGCTCTGGCAGCAAAAAGCCAGCCAGGAAGAGGACGCCACCCTCAGCGGCAAGCACTGGCTGCACGCAGCCAACCTTTACGCCATTGCCGCCTATCCGCACTTAAAAGGGGATGAGCTGGCGGAGCAGGCGCAGGCGCTGGCAAACCGTGCCTATGAAGAGGCTGCCCAACGCTTGCCGGGCCGGATGCGCGAGCTTGAGTTCACCATCCCCGGCGGCGCGCCCGTGACCGGGTTCCTGCATATGCCTGAAGGCGACGGCCCGTTTCCGACCGTGCTGATGTGCGGTGGGCTGGATTCGCTGCAAATCGACTATTACAGCCTGTATGAGCGTTACTTCGCCCCAAAAGGGATCGCGATGCTGACGCTTGATATGCCCTCTATCGGTTTTTCCTCTAAATGGAAACTGACGCAGGATTCCAGTCTTCTGCACCAGCATGCGCTGAAAGCGCTGGAAAACATTCCCTGGGTCGACCACACCCGCGTCGCGGCGTTTGGTTTCCGCTTTGGGGCGAACGTGGCCGTGCGTCTGGCCTATCTTGAGGCGTCACGCCTGAAGGCCGTAGCCTGTCTTGGGCCAGTGGTTCACGCTCTGCTCAGCGATCCTGCCCGTCAGGGCAGCGTGCCGGAAATGTACCTCGACGTACTGGCCAGCCGCCTTGGCATGCATGATGCTTCAGACGAAGCGCTGCGCGTGGAACTCAATCGCTATTCGTTAAAAACGCAGGGCCTGCTGGGACGCCGGTGTCCGACGCCGATGCTGTCCGGCTTCTGGAAAAACGATCCGTTCAGTCCGGAAGAGGAGTCACGCTTAATCACATCGTCATCTGCGGATGGCAAATTGCTGGAAGTTCCCTTCAGCCCGGTGTATCAGAATTTTGACAAAGCATTAAAAGAGATTACGCGTTGGATCGCCCAGAGATTGTGTTAAGAGATTGCTAAATTTTGATGGTTTGGTAAAACAGTGGCTTCACAAAAGGAGATCGTAATGACGTTACCGAGTGGACACCCGAAAAGTAGATTGATTAAGAAGTTCATGGCTCTTGGCCCGTATATTCGAGAAGAGCAGTGTGAAGAGAATCGCTTTTTTTTCGACTGCCTGGCTGTATGCGTCAACGTGAAGCCTGCACCCGAAAAACGTGAATTCTGGGGCTGGTGGATGGAAATGGAAGCAGAAGAGAAACGTTTTACCTATAGCTACCAGTTTGGCCTGTTTAATAAAGACGGCAACTGGCAGGCCACTACCATCAAAGATCAGGAAGTAATTGACCGCCTGGAATATACCCTGAAAGAGTTCCACGACAAGGCGCGCGATTTACTGGCCACGCTGGACCTGAAGCTTGAGCCTGCCGATGATTTTTCCAGTGAAAAGGCGAAATTGACGGCGTAAAGATGAAATAATGCCGGGTGATGATCCCGTAGGCCCGGTAAGCGCAGCGCCACCGGGCACAAAAAAACCGGCTTAATGCCGGTTTTTTTATTACTGCCGACTCAGAACTGGTAGGTCATACCTAGGGCAACGATATCATCGCTGCTCACGCCCAGTTTGTTATCGTCATCAATCTGATTGATTTTATAATCAACAAACGCGGACATATTTTTGTTGAAATAATAGGTCGCGCCGACGTCGATATATTTCACCAGATCTTCATCGCCAATGCCTTCGATATCCTTGCCTTTAGACTGGACATAACCCAGGGATGGACGCAGACCGAAATCGAACTGATATTGTGCGACCACTTCAAAGTTCTGCGCTTTATTGGCAAAGCCGCCAGAAATTGGGGTCATATTGCGGGTTTCGGAGTACATCGCCGCCAGGTAGATATCGTTCGCATCATATTTCAGACCGGTTGCCCAGGCTTCGGCTTTTTTGCCTTCGCCGCGGGTCAGCAGGTTCTGCGCGTTGGTACGGTCAGAGTTGGTGTACGCGCCGCTTACCGCGAAATCGCTGCCGCCAAAGTCATAGGTCAGAGACGTACCAAAACCGTCACCGTTCTGTTTTTTGACGTCGCGGTTTTCGTTTTTACCCTGATATTGCAGGGTCATATCCAGACCATCAACCGCGCCAAAGAAGTCGGTGTTACGGTAAGTGGCAAGACCGCTTGCACGCTTGGTCATGAAGTTATCGGTCTGCGCGGAAGAGTCGCCGCCAAACTCAGGGAACATATCGGTCCACGCTTCCACGTCATACAGCGCGCCCAGGTTACGACCGTAATCCAGAGAACCAAAGTCTTTCAGCTTCAGACCGGCGAATGCCAGACGTGTTTTCTGAGTGGAATCGCTCTCTGCTTTGTTGCCCGCAAATTCCGCTTCCCAACGGCCATAGCCCGTCAGCTGATCGTTAATCTGAGTTTCACCTTTAAAACCGAAACGCACGTATGTCTGGTCACCATCTTTTGAATCGTCATCACTGATGTAGTGCATTGCTTTAACTTTGCCGTACACATCCAGTTTGTTGCCGTTTTTATTATAAACTTCGGCAGCGTGAACAGATGCGGAAGCCACAACGCCCATAACCATTAATGCCAGAGTGCTCTTTTTCATTTTCGATCCTGTCTTATAAACGCGCTTAAAAATTCGCTGGACGATAAGCTCATGCTTAAGTCCCGTGAAAAAACAGAAAGGGTTTTAACGTTACGGAATGAAACTTTTATGACAAATTAAGATTAATTTTAAAAAACTGTGATTTATTATTTCGGTAATAAAATTGTCAAAATCCGCCGCTACGCTTCCTGATCCCGCGCAACAAAGTGTTTCGCGATGTGCTGTGGCAGTTGGCAACGGGCCTGACACCTGTTAAAACGTTCGTTCGACATCACTTTCCCTTATCGTTGAACGGCAGAGAATCATGAGTGACAGCCAGACGCTGGTGGTAAAACTCGGCACCAGTGTTTTAACAGGCGGATCGCGCCGCCTAAATCGCGCCCACATTGTTGAGCTTGTACGTCAGTGCGCTCAGCTGCATGCCGCAGGGCATCGTATTGTTATCGTGACCTCCGGGGCGATTGCCGCCGGGCGTGAACATCTGGGTTACCCCGAACTCCCCGCGACTATCGCCTCTAAACAGCTGCTGGCCGCCGTGGGACAAAGCCGACTCATTCAACTCTGGGAACAGTTGTTCTCAATTTATGGCATTCACGTCGGGCAGATGCTGCTGACGCGCGCGGATATGGAAGACAGAGAACGCTTCCTGAACGCCCGCGATACGCTGCGCGCGCTGCTGGACAACAATATCGTCCCGGTGATTAACGAAAACGACGCCGTGGCTACCGCTGAAATCAAAGTGGGTGACAACGATAACCTCTCTGCGCTGGCGGCGATCCTGGCCGGTGCCGACAAGCTCTTGCTCCTGACCGACCAGCAGGGGCTGTTTACCGCAGACCCGCGCTCCAACCCGGAAGCTGAACTGATTACCGATGTACACGGCATTGACGATGCGCTGCGCGCCATCGCCGGCGACAGCGTCTCTGGCCTGGGAACGGGCGGCATGGGCACTAAACTGCAGGCGGCGGACGTGGCCTGCCGCGCCGGGATCGACACCATCATTGCGGCGGGCAGCCGTCCTGGCGTCATTGGCGACGTGATGGAAGGCATTTCCGTCGGCACGCGCTTCCACGCCCAGGAATCCCCGTTGGAAAACCGCAAACGCTGGATTTTCGGCGCGCCGCCGGCAGGTGAACTGACCGTGGATGAAGGGGCGACCTCCGCGATTCTGGAAAGAGGGAGTTCATTGCTTCCTAAAGGAATTAAAAACGTGACAGGCAACTTCTCCCGTGGTGAAGTGATCCGTATCCGTAACCTTGAAGGTCGCGACATCGCCCATGGCGTCAGCCGCTATAACAGCGATGCCCTGCGCCGTATTGCGGGTCACCACTCGCAGCAGATCGACGCCATTCTGGGCTACGAGTATGGCCCGGTTGCCGTGCATCGTGATGACATGATTATTCGTTAAGGAGCCAGAAAATGCTGGAACAAATGGGTGCTGCCGCCAAGGCCGCCTCTTACAAACTGGCGCTCCTTTCCAGCCGCGAGAAAAACCGCGTGCTGGGAAAAATCGCTGATTATCTGGAATCGCAGTCGCAGGATATCCTCCTCGCCAACGAGCAGGATCTGCTGGAAGCGCGCCGCAACGGTCTGAGCGAAGCGATGCTCGACCGTCTGGCGCTGACCCCGGCACGCCTGAAAGGCATCGCCGACGATGTCCGTCAGGTTTGTAATCTGGCCGATCCGGTCGGGCAGGTGATCGACGGTGGACTGCTCGACAGCGGTTTACGTCTGGAGCGCCGTCGCGTGCCGCTCGGCGTTATCGGCGTGATTTATGAAGCCCGTCCGAACGTGACGGTGGATGTCGCTTCCCTGTGCCTGAAGACCGGTAACGCCGCCATTCTGCGCGGCGGGAAAGAGACCTGGCGCACCAACGCCGCGACGGTGAAAGTCATCCAGCAGGCGCTGCAGGAGTGCGGTTTACCGGCAGGAGCCGTGCAGGCCATCGAAAGTCCGGACCGTGCGCTGGTGAACGAGATGCTGCGTATGGACAAATACATCGACATGCTGATCCCACGCGGTGGCGCGGGCCTGCACAAGCTGTGCCGCGAGCAGTCGACGATCCCGGTGATCACCGGCGGTATCGGCGTGTGCCATATCGTGGTGGACGAGAGCGCCGAAATTACACCGGCGCTGAAGATTATCGTGAATGCCAAGACCCAGCGTCCAAGCACCTGTAATACCGTTGAAACGCTGCTGGTGCATCAGGGTATTGCAAACACCTTCCTGCCAGCCCTGAGCAAGCAGATGGCCGAGAGTGGCGTCACGCTGCACGCGGACGAGAAGGCGCTGGCGCTGCTGAAAGACGGCCCGGCGACGGTGGTGCCGGTAAACGCGGAGCAGTATGACGACGAGTTCCTGTCTTTGGATCTGAACGTGAAGATCGTGGCCGATCTCGACGACGCTATCGCGCACATCCGTGAGCATGGTACTCAGCACTCTGACGCCATCCTGACGCGCACGCTGCGCAATGCCGACCGCTTTGTGAACGAGGTAGATTCTTCTGCCGTGTACGTGAACGCATCAACCCGTTTCACCGACGGTGGACAGTTTGGTCTGGGCGCGGAAGTGGCCGTCAGCACGCAAAAACTGCACGCGCGTGGTCCGATGGGCCTGGAAGCGTTGACCACCTACAAGTGGATTGGCATCGGCGACGATACGATTCGTGCGTAAATAATCACGGGTGATGCAAAAATAGCCGTTTGATTCAAAAGGGCATTGACGCATCACCCGGATAGATCTAACCTTTTGCCCCGTGGTTACGCTCGTAACCGGCCTCTCAGGGCCGATATAGCTCAGTTGGTAGAGCAGCGCATTCGTAATGCGAAGGTCGTAGGTTCGACTCCTATTATCGGCACCAGTCACTTCTATTTCATTGATTTAATTAACTTTAAATTCATTCAGAGTGAAATCGCGTAGCCTCTCCTACATAGAGGTCATACAGCCGATGGCTCAACGTGATAATCTGTATCGCCGTAGCAGCGGTATTTATGTTGTCCGTATTGCAGTTCCCGCCCGATACCGTCTCTACACGGGACAGCGTGAGATTCACGCTTCAACAGAAACAAACGACATCAGAAAAGCGCGAGCGATTGCCGCAGGTCTATTGGTTGTTTGGCAGCGATGTCTGGGTGAGTATCAAGAATTGGATAGAGAAAAGTTGGTAAGCAGTGCGCCTGCTTTGGCTGGCGAAGGAATGATCAGCCTCGCTGAATTTTGCGGTTTAACGAGCGCTTCCCTGCAACAAGTGGCGCAGCGACTACTTGATACAAATATCCCGCTTTTTTGGCTTGCTGATGGGCGTCCTGCCTACTATGTAGAAGATCTTTCACTCGTTGATAAGGATGATCCTGAGGCTTCTGGATTTATCATCGATAGTGCCATTAACATCGGGATCAGAGGTTCTCTGGCAGGTTATGTTCAGCCCCTGGTTTTATCACGTATATTACGTCAGATGATCGCTGGCGAGCTGCTGGATGCAGAAACCGCATTTAAATCCTCAGAGGCTTCATCCAAAGCCGCTTGGTTTGTTGACTTTCCCGGTGTCGAAATCTCGCCTAGTTCATTAATGATTCATCGTGTGCAAGCTGAGCGCTTACGATTATTTTGGCTGTCACATAGCGCAGCGGTTTCTCCAATCATGCCTGAAAAACCAAAAGCAATTCCCCCTGTATTATTGCCCTCATCAATACCGGATAATGAATATGTAAATCGTAAATACTACTCAGTGAAAATGAGCGAGTTATGTGAAAAATATATTCGCTACAAGCGTGGAGGGAAATTCACGGAAAAGGCAGAAAATCGAGTTCGGGAAGGTTTTGGCTTACTCCTTGAAGTCATGGGTGATTCAACGCTTGAAAAAGTTGACCGTGACTTCCTTCGTAAATATGAGAGCTTACTAAGGTCGATACCTGCAAGGCGCGATCTGGCAAAAATAAGATATAAAATCAATGATGTTCATGAATTGATTGTCAAGGCAAAAGAGAATAGTGATCCTCTAATGAGCGATAATGCCGTTCGTAAATATATGCGAATTCTCTTCGAGGCTTTCCAGTGGGCTGATGGAGAAGGCATTTTTATTAAGTCTCCTGCGAATAAATTCTTTGCACCTATTGAAAATGAAAAGATGGATCAGGATTTCAAATCTAATTTCACTGATGAGGATTTGAAAGCTATTTTTGGTATGCCTTGGTATAAACGTGGGACTGTCGATAAAAATAGTCAGGGGCAATTCCATCATTATCGTGCATTTCATTACTGGCTACCGCTAATTGGCTTTTTTACCGGCGCGAGGATAAATGAATTATGTCAGCTTTATCTTGACGATATTAAGCAGGATGCGGTCGGGTTTTATTTCTTCGAAATCAGCAATGAGCGTGCCGATCAGTCGCTAAAAACTATTCATTCGCGGCGGAAAATACCGTTGCATCCGACATTGATCAAACTTGGATTAGTCCGCTATTGCGAAGCATTGAAGAAAGCAGGCCATGAACGTTTATTTCCCGAGCTTCCTTACCACCCTGTAAAAGGATATGGCGATAAAGCTTCGGACTGGTTTAATCGCTCGTTGCTCAAAGAACGGTTAGGCTTTGAAAAAGAGAGCAAAAAATCTTTCCATTCATTCCGTCACACGTTTTCTACTAGACTTAAACAAGCTGGAATCGACAGCGAGACGCGTGCGCAGTTTGTTGGGCATATCCGCGGTTCTGGCGAGACAGAGAACCGGTATAGCAAAGATCATCCACCAGCAGCCCTCTATGCTGTGCTTGAGAGCGTTACGTTAGGGCTACCGGAAGTTGCTCCATTTGTTTGCGAAGATGGTGTGGTTGCTGTAGCTGATGCGCTACGGATTAAACAGAGCAACAAATCGCGAAAAGAACCGCAATAGCCTGAATTTCTCTTTTGCTCTAACGCGCTCAGAACGATTCTGGCGCGTTTTTTATTAAGGGTGGTGATTTTCATAGTGCTGAATTTGGATACGCTCAAAACGCGTTTGGTGAAATTTGATGACCTACGATTGCACCCGCAGCCCTTCCACGTTTTCTGATGGTAGATTCATCACTGTTTTAATGCTGGTCTCTATGCTGCCAACGATGTCTTCGCGTGGGCCGCTGCGCCAGTCATCGCTTGCGTAAAAAGCATTAAGAACCGTAGCCATGCTTTCAGCACTGTCAAAGGCGCGAATCAGATAGTAGCAATCCGGGTCATGTAACGAGTTACCAAACGAAACAACATCGATCCCGTGGCGTTGGTGCAGGGGAACACTGATTTTCTGCATTATGGCGTGAAAAGCGGCGCCGCTGCCTTTTCGTAAGGTGTATTGCAGTATTTCGACGGTTCTCAATTTTATTCTCCATTAATGGTCGACTGTGTGCTTAAAATAACAAGATGTATAAGTGAACATATTATTCAACACCAACTTTTGTTTCTTACCGATGGTTCGTATTAAGTGAACCAACATTTTTATGATGTCAGTTCACTTTAAAATATCCTATTACTGCTTTTAATTAAATTATTTCTATTTCACTCGAATCAAACCATCCTTTATGTAGTAGGTTTTTTCTTAGCATTTCTGTATTATCTGTATAAGCAAGAATGGCGAGGCTTTTTTGTGCTCGACTACATGTGACGTAAAATAGTCTTCTAGTTCTGTCTTCACTAGTATCTTTACCTTCTTTCTCATTATCTAAATCAGTTTTGGTTTTTTCTTTAACACCGAAAAGTTTGTCATAACTAAACATAAAACCTTTAGCCTCAGAATCATCAATTAAAACTAGAACACGAGGAAATTCTAGACCTTTAACTCCCTGATGAGTATCGATGTTTGTCTTCCCTTTGACATAATTATAATATTTATCAAATTGACATAAAGGAGAGCTAAACGCTTTCTGCCAAGCTTCAATGATATCATCTTGTGAGTTATCGTTACTTTCTAGGATTTCTTGTATAGAATCTGGGACGTCAAGTAATTTTATTTCATTTATCTTATGTAGTAAATTAATTGTGATAAGTTCAGGGTTTGTAGAAATAAAACTCTTTAACATATCAAGAGAGTTTCTGATCTGTGTAAGTGGCGAGGTATTATTTGTATTTTTTAAAAGATGTTCTCTTTTTAATAAGGGTGCATTTGTTCGTAAAATGTTAGTGATAGTAAAAGTATCATTTTTAATACAGGCGGATATTAATGGTGAAACAATTCCACAAATGAAATTTATATTACCCAGAGAGCCCTCTAAAAGCCCAGTTTTTAATCGCTCAATTTGATAGAGAGGAGTGAACATGTCTATAAAACCCATACGTGTTGCGGCCATATGATGTTCTAATATTAGGGTGTTTACTAATGAATCATGGTTTTCCCAATCATCATCTAAAGTAATTTCTCTCATTCTTTTTTTTACAAACGATTCATCTCTATCTTTATTATCAGAATGACATTCTTTTATAAAAATTCTTACATATCCTTCCTCGGCATCTTCTCTGGCCTTTTGCTTATGATTATCCACTTGACTTCTAATTAAATTAATTAAAGCAACCACTCTTTTTGGAGAACGATAGTTAATGCTTTTTTCAGGTTTTTTCCAGTGTTCGTCAAGGCATGCCTCTAAATCACTTTTACCATCAGAGTATATCCTTTGCATCATGTCCCCTAACAGACCCACCGAGAATGTATCTCTGTTATTTTTCTCAACTTCGAGTAATGCATTCATTAGCAGTTTGTTAGTATCTTGGCTTTCATCAATTAAAAGAATTGGATGGCGATTAACCAATATTTTCTGCATTGTATATTTTCTGTCTAGAAAATAAGAACCGAGTTTAATGACTTCTGAATGATTTAGAGAGTCTTTAGTTCTATTATCCCCGGTAGGGTTGTATGTGAATTTATATACATCTGATAAGTTTTGCAGACGTTTTTCTTTGGAAACTATTTTTCTTTCTCTTTCTAAAGAAGCTTGTGAAACTCTAGTTGTTCTGCTTTGTTTGTCCCTTAAATCAGCTATCTCCGCAGCAATGTTTTCCATTAACCAAGATTTTATATCACTGGAGTGATGCCTAATTAGCTCCCATAGGAAACTATGAATTGTAGACACATCTATTAATTTGTTGAATTTAACTCTTCTTTTTATTTCATCACAAGCCGCATTGGTGTATGTTATCACGGCTATTTTTTTTCCTCTTAGCCTGAACTCTTCTGAGTGACTCTTCAAAATCATTTCCAGAACATTAAC
Organism: Enterobacter cloacae complex sp. 2022EL-00981; assembly: GCF_028737495.1. Classification (NCBI taxonomy): domain Bacteria; kingdom Pseudomonadati; phylum Pseudomonadota; class Gammaproteobacteria; order Enterobacterales; family Enterobacteriaceae; genus Enterobacter; species Enterobacter cloacae complex sp. 2022EL-00981. The sequence continues at coordinate 41,652 of NZ_JAQZRK010000015.1, read as the reverse complement.
TAAAGTCCTGGTTTTACCAGAGCCAGCTCCAGCATAAAGAAGGAAACTATGCTTTTGAGTGCCCGTTAAGTAATTATGTATATTAGAATCTAATATTTCCTCAGTTTGTTTGATAGTCATTTGTTTTCTCCATCACTGGCTAAATCAGAAACAAGCTCTAATTGTTTTATTTTTATCTTTTCTTCGAGCCACTTTAGACCATTACTTATATAATTAGGTGTGTTTAATTTATCGCTTTCGTCATGGTAAAGTATATCTAATGCAAATTCAGCTTTATTACCTTTAGATAAGTGTAAAAATGATTCCTCTCCAAATTCCTCTGCATTTTTGCAATTAGTAATTGATGCTTTGAATTTCTTCACTAAACCATTACCGGTAAGATTACTGAAAAAATCTAGATTATTGTAGACTAATGAGTCTTCGAACGTGTTTGGTAAAAATTCTTGGTTAACACCTTTGAATGCAGCCAAAACAGGAATCTGAAAAGCTGAGTAAACATAAAAGAAATCATTATATTTCTTTTCTTTCTTATCTTCCGTGAGTTTATACAATTCATCGACACCGGTAACTTCTGGAACCCAACTTGCAAGCGTTGTATTACTTGTAACGAAACCGCTGCCTTTCTTAGAGGGCTTAACCTTGCCATCTTGTGAATCCTTAGGGTCTAAATCCGTAATAATTAGAGTTAAAAGATTCAAACTAACAATCAGATTCTTTAGTCGATGGGCATGGCTACCACCAATCTCTAATAAGGTAATGTAGCTTTGATTTAAGAAAGGGTAGTGTCTTCTAATTAAGTGAGGAACTAAAATCCTCTCGGCTGGGCCTTCAACAAGAATTACTGCATCTGCAAAGAATAAATCACAATGTGTTGCCTTTAGGTATCTTATTACAAATTTTTCCGTATCATCATTTACACCAAAAACATTGGAAAGATTGATTACTGTTGATACAGGGATCTCATGTTCTTTACAAGCAGGAATTCTTCTAAAGTATCGTAAAGAAGAAAATTTACACTCGTGGGCAATATGGCTCGAATGTGTGCTTATAATGAGTTGTGTATGAAGCTCTTCTTTATCGCCTAAATTATTATGATTCCTCAATATATCATATGCTTTCCTAATGAAGATTTGTTGCACTTGTGCATGCAAGTGAGCTTCAGGTTCTTCAATCAAAACCAAATGCAGGGGAGCTGGAAAATCCTCTTGATTGTCGTCTGCTAATTTTTTATTTGTAGCTTTGCCAACTTTCATCCAACTATCTCTGAACCCCATTAGTCTAAATGCAATTGAGATTAAGTTTTGATAACCTAGTCCATTATAACTCTCTGGCAATCTTAAATAGTCTAAAGATACATTGCTTAAAGCATTAGTTAACTCATATTGAACTGCTGAGTCGTGATTTAAGCCATCAATTGGTTCTATTTTTGTAGAGATTTTTAGTTTAGGATCAGTTACTCCTGGATAGTTGAGGCCTTCAACTTCTTTTATGGCTTGGGAGAAACAGTTTTTTAATCTTTCATCAAATGTATCCTGAGCATCACGAATGGCTTGTAGAGCTTCGATATCTGATAGTTCAGGGCTTTCTATTGGGTTAAGATGTTTCGAATAATAATCTCTCAACTGTGTGTTTAATTTGCTATTCTCTTTGTCGGCAGCAGAGGGGCTTCCAAAGCCACGTTGTGCATTGATCTCATCAATTCTTATTAGATCTTTGAGAGGTATGCCATCAAGTAATGTTTGCTGACTGTCTATTCTTTGGGGTTTGGCTATTCCATTATCAGATGATTCTAATTTCGAAGGATCTAAGCTATAACACTTAATTGTAAACATTGAGTTCAACTTTCTTGAAAGATATTCATAAATATCTTTAGGCCACAATGCTATTGTGTAATTTTCTTTATCAATCCGCTCAGAAATTCGGTCGTGTATATCTAATGAATTTTGGCGGGAAGATATGAAGTCCTCAAAGAAAACATCAAATTTCTTGGGTTCATATCTCAGTCTTACTCCAATTAAACCTCCATTCCACTCTAACGTTGGTAGTATATGATTGACATATTGGAGCTCATTTTCTTTCGCTTCGATCCAAATATCCATGCAAGGAAAAAGATCTGAGAAAGCTTCCTGTGATTTAGCAAGGTCTATATTTTCCTCAGTTAACCATTGTTCAGTGATATCTTTTATTTTTGCCCAATTGCAAAGTGTCAAATCATTTACGCTAAACCGCGAGGCATCAACGAGGAAATGTCCTAAGGCCTCCATTGCAGCCGTTTTACCGCTATTGTTAGCACCAACAAAGAGAGTGGTTTTTTCTGCAATATCTATGCGGACAGACTTCAACTTTCTGAAATTCTTAATTTCAATGAAATTTATTTTCATATTAATAATATCCTTATGAAATTATTTTGCTGTGCTAAAGAAATGTTTACGTTTCGATTAGAACATAACCACTTTGATTGTGTAGTCAATAGAAACCATGATGTAAGAAATCGACCGTTTTCTGGCACCTCCCAATCGCACGCTTTCACACTGTTGGAAAAATAGCCTTGGCTTTTCTAACAGGCCATCCTAATGTTGGCCTCGTTTTCTGGCAGGGGTCAGATGGGGAGATAACAATGGCTACTTTTGGCTACGGGCGTGTTTCAACAATGCAGCAGGATACTGAGAACCAGCGACTGGAGCTTGAGCAAGCTGGGTGGCAAATTGACTATTGGTTTGCCGATATTGTCAGTGGGAAGGTTCCGGCTATGCAACGTAAAGCGTTTTCTGAAATGCTTAGCAAAATTCGCGATGGTGAAACGTTGGTAGTTGCAAAACTAGACCGTCTGGGACGCGATGCGATTGATGTTCTCCAGACGGTCAGGGCACTGGCAGAGCGTAATATCAAAGTGATCGTCCACCAGCTTGGAACTACTGACCTCACTTCTGCTGCCGGTAAGCTTCTGTTGTCTATGCTGGCAGCCGTTGCGGAAATGGAGCGTGACCTACTTATTGAACGCACTCAGGCGGGGCTGTCACGAGCAAAAGCTGAAGGAAAGAAGCTGGGCAGACCGTCGAAAATCGCACCAGAAGCCCGTAGGGCGATTATAGAGAAAAAGAATAGCGGGACCAGTATCAGTGCGTTAGCGCGTGAATATGGTGTTTCCAGAGCGACTATATCCGCGTTGCTTTAAACGCTTCTAAACTTTCATTGCAACCCCGAGTTTTGGGCTGGTTAGCGTGGGAGATTCAAAGCGTGAAAAAGATTGTGGCACCGTTTCCGGTTAGATCAGCAGGGAAGATCTACTAGGTGGAATACCCCCACTTATAAATTCGGGGGGCTTATGGTGGTTACTCAAACGAAGCCGCGATGACTTCCCCGGTGTTGGCGTTAAAAACACAAAAATATTGCAGTGGTATCAGCATATTCATGCTGTTAATGGCCTTAGCCTGTTGTCCAAATGCTTGAATCGTTTTCTTTTGCTCGTCGTGCCAGAGGTAGGTGCTGAAAACCTGCGGTGCTTCGCGATCCAGCCACACATGGCGAAACGTCGCTTTTTCATCCATTACCTGTTTGCACTTTTTGATGGGGTTATGATGTGCTTTTGCATAGCATTCTGGCTCGTTAATCGAGCACAAGGCATTTTGTTTTTCTCCCGGGAGTTGAGTGCTAACAGCTGCGAATGCACTTACTCCCAGCACTAGTGAAAGCGTTCCCAGAACACCCCATGAGATTGCTCGTAGAGTGCTGATCTGCCGTTTTGATGTAACGTGCGCGACCATGCTGTAACTGGCCCAGCTGAGCACGGCTCCCGCTACCATAGGTAATATAAAATCTGATCCCGCCATGATTTCCTCATTTTCAAAACCACATCACGCCTAATAGCGAATGTTGGGAACGACCAACCGATGACGATCATAATACGGCTTTGGTTTAATTTGTCACTATTGGTGATCATTTTGAATCTTTTGATTGTAGCGATACAGACTTCTCGTGAGGGTGATTGTGCTCACAATAGGGGGCGTTAGATTCGAAATGTCTCATATGGAGCGTGGCCTTACAGTGGTCAAAATTGCACATTCAGTGCATGAAAAAATCCCTGAGAATACAGTTTGGCGAGCGGGTAAAAGAACTGCGTATAGCCACCGGAATGAGCCAAGAGGCGTTTGCTGATCGGTGTGGGTTCGCACGTAGCTATATGAGCCGCATTGAACGTGGTGGGTCTAATGCGTCTCTGGATGCGATTGAGGTTCTGGCTAACGCTCTGAGCGTTGAGCCGTGGCAGTTGTTGGCGTCTGACTCATCCGAAGAAAACGACCCAGAACTACTGGTTCCCTATGCGGCGGATGGGACGTGCTTTAATCCCGAACTGGCGAGTAGTCGCGATGGTTCATTTGCAGTAGGAGATAAAGCCGCTCAGAAGCGTTTTGGCTCGTTTATCGAAGCCCTTGAGTATCTCCGTAGCATGGAGACGGCAAAGTGGCGTAGGCCGAATTCTGCGGGCAATTGGGGAATTGTGTCTGCTGTTAAATGGGATAAGCTTAGGAAGTAGTGCTAGTATAAGGATATAAATTTGGCAAACAGGATTTATACATTGCATCCCCATAATGGATGCTGTCCACCCTAGGACTTTTGATTCTTTTCGGCTGTATATAGATAATCATGAAACTCGGGTGCGTTACAGAGGCGTTACGTATCGCTTTTAATGATTTTTATTATTAAATTCAAGTTGTTATGATTTTGGTGGTGGATTCGAAAAATAAACACACTCCGTGAGTTTTTGTAAGTTTTATTTTGCTCCGAATCTTCATCTTTCCCGAGAGTTGTTCTTCTATGATAACTCAGGCTGCGTAAGCAGCCCGTCGCGACAAAGTCGCGACCCTGTTATTGGATAATCAGTTACAAAAGTTAGAAAGCTAAGCAATACCCTAGTCATACAAAGAACTATGATCTACGCGGGTTTTATGGCAAAAGAGATAGCTCCCATACTGGGTAAACTAATCGCGCATAAACCCGGTAAATTGTTTTTCAAGGCTATCGTTTCATTCAAATTTTGAGTTCACATCTTTTTCTCATATAAATATAAACGTTGTAAAACAGCTTTTAATGATGATTTAAGCCTCTTCTCATCGTGGCTTTCCCCTGTCATAAATCTCATTATCTGCGCTAAACTCATATATGATTTATCGGATATGCGGGAAGCAAGCCAAACATTAACCCAATGAGGAATATGTTTTGCAAGATTTTTCCGTTTTGTTACTGAACATTCAAGTCTCTCAGTAACTTGTGCAATCCCCAATGAATGCAACTTGCCACCTCGGACATCTCCTTGTTGAAGTTTCCGCCATGAATCACGGTGTTTTTTAGATTGATACTGTGCTAACTCCCATTGAAGGTTTGCATTGATCTGTAATGCCCTGATTTTTACGTCAGTTGTCCAATTTAGACGCGCAAATTTTTCTGCCAAGATCCAGTCAAATTCTTCTCGCTGAAATAGGTGCTCAAACTCTTCTGCACCTACCGCTTTTTTCTGTCCTTGTATCCATGCCCAGTGCATATCGATGACTTGGCGGTCAATGCTTAATTGGTTTGGTTCATCATCAGACGTTCTTTTAGGTGATGGAGGAAGCGCACGAAATCTCGGAGCTATGTATTGTGAAATATTCAGCGCAATTGACAATGACACTGCTTCGTCTCGATGGTTTAGGTAATCATTTTTGTTTTCAAGGATAGAGCGTAGATATTGCGCTATCTCATTACCATTCCTTGCCAAAACGATCTCTGATGCTTTTGAAACGAGATCCTTAAAAGGAGTAATACCGGGGTGTTTCTCAAGAACTTCTTGAGGTTCGATAGACATACTACGGGCTGATGTCGCCTGTTCGTTCTCATTGTCGAGAATCGCAGCAAGGACATCAATTTGCTGATCATTTGTAAGCTCAAGCTGGCTACGTAAACTAGTTTCTGATGACATAATTCCCACTCCTTAGTTGAATAAGCGGGACATTATTTTGTGAACTTAGGCTTTTCAATGCTTCTGGTTGGCTATTTTTAAACAGTAACATAACATATTGTTTTATAATGATTTCCATTTTAGGCTATTTTACGTCATGTGTTTTTTAGTGCTCTGTAGAGGACATTGGCTCTCCTACAAAACTGTCCTACAATGCGATTTCATCATTGATTAATGCTTTATGGTTACGCATCCTGAAAGCCGATATAGCTCAGTTGGTAGAGCAGCGCATTCGTAATGCGAAGGTCGTAGGTTCGACTCCTATTATCGGCACCATTTCAAACTCTTCTCAAGTCTACCGAAATCAACTTAAAGCCCGTATAATGCGGTTTCTAGCCCGTATCTTATCTCCTGTTATCAACTGGACTCAACCGGAATCAAGTTACAGTTGGGGGCATAAGTGGGGGCATTCTGTGTTCGGTCCAGGGAGATGCCCCCAATGAAGCTAAATGCACGGCAGGTAGACGCCGCTAAACCCAGAGAGAAGGCCTACAAGCTGGCAGATGGTGCTGGCTTGTATCTTGAGGTTGTTCCCTCTGGTTCCAGATATTGGCGGATGAAGTATCGCTTCAATGGAAAAGAGAAGCGTATGGCTTTTGGTGTCTATCCAGCAGTGTCCCTTGCACAAGCGAGGGCACTACGAGATGAAGCCAAGAAAAAACTGGCCGAGGGTATCGATCCATCGTTTGCTAAGAAAGAAGAAAAGTTGGTTCGCGATGTCCAGCTCAATAATACGTTTCAGGCAGTGGCGCTTGAATGGCACGGAACGAAGGTGAGCCGATGGTCAGAAGGGTATGCTTCTGACATTATCGAAGCCTTCAATAAAGATATTTTCCCCTATATCGGCCAGCAGCCGGTGAATGATATCAAACCTTTGGTTCTGCTGAATGTGCTACGTCGAATGGAAAACCGTGGCGCGACAGAGAAGGCCAAGAAGGTTCGCCAGCGCTGCAGCGAAGTTTTTCGTTACGCCATCGTCACCGGTCGTGCGGAATACAATCCTGCAGCGGATCTAACCAGCGCGATGTCAGGGCATGAATCGAAGCATTATCCCTTCCTTACTGTTGAGGAGTTACCAGACTTCTTTAAAGCTCTCGCAGGCTATACAGGAAGCCCGTTAGTTGTTCTTGCAGCACGTCTGCTGATTCTTACGGGAGTACGCACCGGTGAGCTCCGAGGTGCTTTCTGGAGTGAGTTTGATCTTGAAAAAGCGGTGTGGGAAATTCCTGCCGAACGAATGAAAATGAAGCGGCCCCATCTTGTGCCTCTCTCTACCCAAGCGCTGGAAATCGTACAGCAACTCAAAGTTATGTCAGGGCAATATCCGCTGGTGTTCCCAGGGCGTAATGATCCCCGCAAGTCGATGAGCGAAGCGAGTATTAATCAGGTATTCAAACGGATTGGGTATACGGGGAAGGTAACGGGGCATGGTTTCCGTCACACGATGAGTACGATTTTGCACGAGGAAGGGTTCAATACGGCATGGATCGAAACCCAGCTTGCGCATGTTGATAAGAACGCGATTCGAGGGACGTATAACCATGCGTTGTATCTAGAAGGGCGAAGGGAGATGATGCAGTGGTATGCAGATTTCATCGGTCAAGTAGGCAAATTCCAGCTAACCCCTAGCTTATGCAGCTATTAGCTTGATTGCTTGATAGAGTGGTAAGGGGCAAGTAGAGCCTCTTCTCATCGAAGAGGCTGAACCAACGTGAGTTTATTTTTTGCCTTCGAAGTTAATGCTTTACGCAAATTTTTTGTTGTACCGTAGGATGTGAAGATCTGCGGAGGTTAGAGATGAAAATCATGCTATGTTAGTCACTGAGGAGTGAGTCAAAATGTTATAACTTTTTCAAAGAGGCGTTGTATCGTGAAAGTTGTCTTTAATGTTAATGGTAAAAAAGTCCCGCTCGAATCTCTGCAATATATAAGTAAAGCAAATCAACTTGAAGTTATGCGGAATTGGTTTTTTGAAAATTTCGAAGATCCCGCAAACTCTTGTCCGTATGAATCCCGTGAAGGCGGATATGCTTACATTTATGGTGGCCCATACGAAGCAAGTGAAGAGTTGCAAGCGATGTTTGAAGGGTACGTGAAATTTGATTATATCCAAGAACTAGTTAATGATTTACAAGAACAGTGCTACGAGTGGTCAGGTAATTCAAATAATATTAATGATTGGTACGACGAAGACTTGTACGATGCTGTTACATCTTCCGAACAACCCTTTTCTAAGTTCGTTGAAAGCATTGATGGAATAAAAATGCTGGCTAAAGGCGAATTTAAAGATAAGCAAAAAGAACATCTGCTTAGCATCTTATACATTAACGTCATTACAGCTTTGGAAACTCTTTATGTTGAGTTGTTTATTAACTCCATAGATAAAAATGACTCATACCTTAAAGATTTCATAGAAAAAGGTAAGACGGAATTTAAGGTAAGTAAAGAAATATTGGCTTTGCCATTCAAAGGAGAATCTATTGAAAACATGAGGGCGGAATTGATTAAAGCAATCAAAGAACATCTGATTAGTGCAAGTTGGCATAGTACAAACAAAGTTGTAGGTCGTTATAAAGCTACATTTGATATTAATGTACATAAAGAGTGGCCAATAGATGCGATAGAAATAGCTACACAAAAGCGTAATCATTTAGTCCATCGTGGCGGAAAAGATAAAGAAGGTAATTCGGTAGTGATCACCGAACAAGATTTAGAAATGTTGCTGGATCACGCACAAGCTCTTGGAGAAAAATTGTTTGATAGCCTTGGTGTGGCATTACAGAAAAAAGATGAGAGTGAATTTTGAGTCTCGAGGTCGGTTAATACTGCTACCGATAACGAGCAAGCAACTGATACTCGGCAGGCAGTGCCTGCCTGAGGATTACTTTTTACTTCCAAATTGAATGCCGAGAAGTTTATTCTCTGCTTTATCACCACGAAGAGTAAGGACAATTTTTGATTTCAGTTCTAACATTTCGATTTCAGATAAAGTTGTTTCCATAGCATTAAAGTTTTCAGTATTTAAAGATGCTATATATTGCTTTCCGCTTCGTTTTAATGACTGATTGACAAAAGAGAACCATCTTGCGCGAACACCTGGATCTATATCGGCAAAAAGACGATTATCATGCCATAGCATATCCATGGCATGGTTTTCGCCACATGTAAATACTAACCAGTCAAAGCATAATATCCTAGCATCATTGATCCCATCCGAATCATCACCCTCGATTTGGATGCTTAGATCATAACGGATTTTGTTGTCACCAGTATTAACATCTAAAACTATTCCTGCTGGTACCCTCGGGTACATTATTTCTGCGAGTTCAGCAAAAAATTTATCATATTCTGAAAGAGGATTTGTAGAAGCATAGTTCACCGCTAATCTGTCTTGTTCAACTTTTCTTTCTCTTAGATTTTGAGCTTTCTTTTGAAGGTTAATAGAGAAATTTAAATAATCATGCAGCCTTTCTTTTTCTTCTTTAAATTCAGCCAGTTGTCTCGCTATGACTGCGTATTCATCAAATGCTTTCTTGCCTTGCAGGGATTCCAAATATGAATCACGTAATGCCGAAATATCATTAATGTCAATTTTAAGAGATTCAATTTCTAACAAAAGTTTTATTTTATCATTTTCAAGTCTTTTCTTTCTGTTAAAAGATAATGATTTGTGAAAATTTTCAACTGACTCAAAATGGGCCAATGTTTCTGGCTTGAAAATCTCTTGTAAGCCATTGTACAGTTCAAGAAGATCTTCTCTTGAAATATCAGGGTGTGATAATAAAGTTTTTTCTATATTACTAACTTTAAATTCAGCTATATTTTTATTTTTTTCAACTTCTCGTAATTTTATAGTTAAACTGTTTGTTTCATTCTCAATAGCTCTGTATTGCTCGTGAACTTGAAATGTATTAAGTTCATCTTGCAGTCTTGGGATCTCTCTTTCTAGCCATTCATAGCGTACTTTAGGTTGAGAGCCTGCTCTAAACATGTCTTTAAGAATATCATCGTCTTGCCAATTTTTTAGGGATTGACTTACTTTATCCAGTTCTTGCTTATTATTTCTTTTGGATAATATTAAATTATGATCTATGCCGAGAAGAAATGCGGTGCGAAGCAATGCTTCAAAGTCTTGCTCCTTTTTTGTCCTAGTTGGACTGATGCAGTCATCTCTGGTATATCGCGAAAAACGCTTAAATAAAGATCTAAATGATAAATACGGAATGTTATTCTCAAGATTAAATATCCCTATTTTGTCTAATAGATCTTTAAATGCTTTTAGAGATATTGTTTTGTCATTTAATAATAATTTTTTCCCATTTCCCGTTCTAGATATTAAGTATTCAACTCCATTATGAGAAAAAAGTAACGAGAACCACCAATCTGGAACTGCTGAAGTTAATTTTTTATCAGCATTAGCGCCTAAGCAATGTTGAACGAGGCCGAGAATAAGTGTCTTGCCGACTCCGTTACTACTGCCTTCTTTTTCTTTAGAGCTATCACCAATAATCAACGTTAGCCCTGTGTCATTGAAATGCACTGGATGAAAGGTTGGCTGATCGCAAGTTAAGCGAATTAACTTCATTTAACTTTCCTTATTTTGTAATTTGTCATCAATGCTGCATATTGGCATTATTCTGTTTTCGTTATCTAGCATTATTTGTTTGATGCAAAAAAGAATGTCTACGGCAAGCATAAATTGTGTAAAAGAGGGCGTGATTATCGTTGATTTATTTTTTCGCTCTACTTTTGTCCATAGTTCTTCTATGGATACCGGTCCATCAATTAACGAACGGGTGTATCCTGCAATCGCAATTAGGGAGTTACTAAACCTAACATGCTTATGTGGCAGAAGCATTGCTTGGATGTTCATAAGCATCACATGTCTCAAAATATTTAGCTAAAATTAACTCTGCTGCAAATCGATAACTCGCGACCGCACTTGTGGTAACTTGAGGGGGAAGGAGTTTATCTATCATCCAAGTGTATCTTAAATCTGCATAATTGTGGTTATCTTCAGTTATCGCCAATTTGCTTTTTGCATAAGTTTCTTTAACTTCTTGAGCTATAGTTTGTTCAAGACCGCTATCAACAGAATCTAAAAATTCATTTATCAAATATAGTTGATAACTAAAAGATTCCAGCCTGCTCTTTATTGGTTTTGTAATACCATTTATTTTTATTTTATCTTCGAAGTCCGGGGCGGTTTCACTTAAAAAATTTATGGGTGAAGAAGATTTTTGTGCTAAAAAAGTCAACACTTCGCCAACAGCTCGACTATCTGTAAAATCCAAATCAACCTCAGGAATGAAACCTACAATATCTTGCTTTTCACCCTCAGATAATGACATAAATTTTTGAAGGAGCTCCATCCCGCCCATTGCACCTGCGTGATTAAGACTTTTACTGATTGCAAGCGAATTTAATGAAAGTCCAACAGGTGCTGGAATACCCTTAAAATAATCATTCATTACAAAAGTATATTTTGATACTTTCCCCCATTTGGCGACTAATTTATCAAAGTCGCCAATCGATTTATTAACAGCTTCTAGCTCTTTGGTTTGATTTGAAGGTTTAGGCCCATAAACTTGGAAGTAATGAGCTTCATGAGCAATCCACCCATCATTCCCGCCATCTCCCCAGTTTCCCCAAGGGGAAACAGCTTGAAAGCCAGGAGTTGCGTATTGCATAACCTTCGAAAAGAGCGCCTGAAAACTGTCTCCCATACATTCGTGTACTTTTAACCGAAAGAACTGTCTGTAGAGGTAATCTTGCTGTGTCGAACTCATTTTCCTCTCATCCATGATGAACACTCTTAGTGATAATATCCTCTCATTCATTGTTGTAAACCTATGATTAGCAAAATTGGAGATGATTTCACTTTGCACGGCGCTGGAACAGTCGCAGCCTAAGATCTCTCGTCATCTGGCGATGCTTCGGGAAAGTGGCCTATTGCTGGATCGCAAGCAGGGCAAGTGGGTTCACTACCGCTTATCTCCGCATATTTCTTCTTGGGCTGCTCAGGTAATTGAGCAGGCTTGGTTAAGCCAACAGGACGACGTACAGGCCATCGCCCGTAAGCTGGCATCAGCAAACTGCTCGGGTAGCAGTAAGGCTGTTTGTATTTAAAAAATTTGCCTGTACATATGTGTTTATTCAAATGTGAGGTATTAGAATGAAAGCGTTAATGGTATTTGAACTGGCATATGCTGCTATAAAGATAGCGTTCCATCGACCCGTTGAACTCACAGTTCTAATGACTCTTCACATTAAGGCTTTTTAATCACTTCAACATTAACGCTCGTGGTGCCATTCTCACGGCTTATCTGCCCGCTCACCCGCACCAGATCCTGCGCATCGAAGTGCTGCCCGTTCCAGACTTTCTGCGGAATACGAACTTTGATGGTTCCGGTTGGATCGCGGAAGGTGTACCACTCTTCCTGCTGCTGGCTGATGACATTGCCTTCCAGCGTGATCCACGCCCCTTCGTGCATTGACGACACGGCCTGAATGCGGCTTTGACTGTTTTCCTGCTGAACCTTATGACCGGCATACATGCGCTCAGTGGCGACTGGATCTTTCTCTGCGGAGAAACCGCCTTGCGCTGCCAGGGCTGGAATGGCGATGGATGAAGCGAGCAATACGCCGGTGACGTTGACGAACTGGCGACGAATATGACTGAAGTATTGTTTTTGCATAGCAGGTTCCATTTATGATTTCACATCCTCCCAGGGGGGATAACTTAATCATAAATGAGCGTCTATAAAAGCTCAATTGCTATCCCCTGCGGGGGGATAAAAATGTGACAGGCTTCAGAGATAAAAAAACCCACCGGTCGGTGGGTTCAGGCATGTGGCTTTTACAAGAGAAAATCAGCGGGTAACGCCGATCCAGCCATGGTAGCCCATGTAAATGCCGACAAGGGCAATCAGTACGCTTGAGAAGTATGGGGCTCGGCGTGCCAGAGTATCCAGACCGCTCCAGCGTTTGGTTGCCTGGCGAACGCTAAACGCCGCCGCTGCACCCACAGAAACCAGCGTAATCGCCAGGCCGATACTGAAACACAGTACCAGTGCAGCGCCGAGCGTAAATTCCTTCACCTGGATGCACAGCAGCAGAACGGTGATGGCCGCCGGGCAAGGAATGAGTCCACCGGTTAGCCCAAACAGGATAATCTGCCCTGTGGTTACGCTGCGATTGGCAAAACGTTTTTTGATGTCGTTAGCATGGGCTTTTTCGTGAGCGTCCTGGTATTCGCGGGAATTAACATCCAGCCCCTCCAGCGCGGAGTGGTCATGGTCGTGACCGTGCTCATGCTCGCGAAACTCCACATCATAATCGTGTACATGCCCACGATGGCCTAAAGACAGGCGCACATCGAAACTGTGTGGCTCAGGGATTGCCAGGACTGATTCCATAAACCCGTCTTTTTCAACGAAGTCGAAAACCTGAGAATACGTTCCAGTCCCCCGCCTTGTGGCCACAGAGATATTGCTGGCTTCCCATTTCCTGCCGCTGAGTGTGCGTAAACGCCAGTGAGGCGGTTGCCCTTCCTCGAAAATAGAGAGTTCAACGCTGCCGTGGCCGGTATCGATTATGCGGGTTTCGTCATGTTCGTGATGGCCGTGGCCATGTTCCTCTTCCTGCTCCATTTTCCACAGTTTTTCACCGCGCCAGGTGCGCCAGAACATCCATGCCGCCGTGACAAGAATGATGATGGCTGAAATCAGCTGGAACCAGGGTTCAGCGGACTCGGCGGTGAATTTCTGACTGATGTACATCCCGCCCATAGCAATGAGCCAGACCACAGACGTATGAGAAATGGTCGCGGCAAGCCCCAGTAATACGGCTTGTTTCACCGTTCCCCTGATAGCCACAATAAACGCGGCCATCATCGTTTTGGAGTGTCCCGGCTCCAGTCCGTGAAGCGCACCCAGCAGGATCGCACTGGGGATGAACAGCCAGGCATTCGCCACGCCTTGCTGTAAAAGAGCAGAAAAATCAGTCATGTTTCGCTTGCCTTAAAGATATTTAGTTATCTCTTTAAATTCGCTAAGCGTGTTATCAGACTCACTGTGGTCGGCATGAAGGGCGTCCTCCAGGCAGTGATCCAGATGGTCATGAATTAAGGTACGCTTCGCATTCGTTATCGCCTTTTCCACTGCGTGCAGTTGCTGGGCGATATCCAGACAGGCTCTTTCATCTTCGAGCATCTGGATGGTACTTTTCAGGTGCCCTGCGGCACGTTTAAGTCTTTTAATAATGTCAGGGTGTGATGCGTGAACGGTCATGATTTATCCTCTCCAGGTGGAGGGGATAAGATAATGTGTATCAACGCCAGGGTCACACTTTTTATCGGCTTATCCTCTCCTGATTCTTTGTCTTTTTGGGTTAATTACTTATCTTTCTTCGGCCATGACGGATGTTCATCGTCGATGACGAAATCATGCTCATGGGTTGTGTCTGAATCGGTATGACGGTGAATCTGAGCGTAAGCTTCATGCTCAGGACGCCAGATCAGTACGGCGGCAAGCAGCGACAGCACGGCCACAATAGTCAGGGCGACAAACGAAGCCTGTGTTCCCCATGTGGCACCTACCCACCCGGCCAGCGGATAAGTGACCAGCCAGCAGGAATGCGACAGTGCAAACTGGGCAGCAAACAGCGCAGGTCTGTCTTCAGCCGTTGATGAGCGGCGCAGCAGGCGACCACTTGGCGTCTGAGAAAGCGAATAGCCCACACCCAGCAGCGCCCACAGCACAACCAGCGTGACGTAATCCTTCAGGAAAATACCCAGCCCAAGTCCAATCACTAAAAGCGCGGTCCCCACAAGCATCGGCATGCGGTCGCTCATTTTGTCGAGGAGTTTTGGGAGAACCAGCGCCGACACCATGGAACCCACACCGAAGAAGGCCAGAGCAATGGCGGTAGATCGCTGTGAGAAACCAAAATCAGCCTGAACCAGAACAACGGTGTTGACGATAACCATCGCGCTCGCCGCTGCTACGGCCATGTTGAGTGCCAGCAGGCCACGCAGTCTTGGTGTTTTCAGGAAGATACGCATGCCTCGCGTCGTTTTGTCATAGATGCTGCGTTTAACCGTTAACGCTTTCATCTTTGGTAATGTGACGGAAACAACCAAAGCCGCAGAGGCGAGGAACCCGACCGCCGTCCCGGCAAACAGATTGTGGAAGCTCATGACCGTCAGCAGCGCCGCCGCCAGCATTGGGCTGATAACGCTTTCCAGATCGTAGGCCAGACGCGACAAAGACAGCGCCCGCGTATATTCGCGTTCGTCAGGAAGAATATCCGGGATAGTTGCCTGGAAGGTTGGCGTGAACGCCGCCGAGGCAGACTGAAGTACGAAGATCAGAATATAGATTTCCCAGATCTGGGTGACGAACGGCAGCGCAATAGCCACCAGAGCGCGAACCAGATCCAACGTCACCAGCATAGTGCGACGCGGGAATTTGTCGGCAAAGGCTGCCGCCACCGGCGCAACCAGAATATAGGCGCTCATCTTGATCGCCAGCGCGGTACCCAGCACAGCACCGGCCCTGTCTCCGGCGAGATCATAAGCTAACAGACCCAGCGCGACGGTCGCCAGACCGGTGCCGATAAGGGCGATAACCTGTGCCATAAACAGGTGGCGATAGGTACGATTAGATAGAATATTGAGCATCAGGAATTCTCTTGGCTTAAATTTATATCCCCCTGGGGGGGATATTGAAAGCATAGAGCGACCTGAAAAAAATGACAAGCATTATCCTGGTGGGGAGGATAGGAAGTTGACCAATCATCTGATATTTAGAATAAAAAAAGCTTCAGGTATCCCAGCGTTATACCTGAAGCAGCATAAAGAGTGTCGAAGGTGTTATCACCGCTTCCTTGCGAAGCCCCTTCTGACGAGAAAGGTGTTAACTCAGAAGTCCCAGGCAGGTTTTCAGACTCAGCCGCGTGGCTTCAACATCGCTATGGACGATGGTGCACCAGTCATCACGGTTAGCCCGAACGTCGTCCAGCCAGCTATTCAGCGCCTGATTGAAGGCCATGGTTTTCTCGCGCTGAGGCCAGCTCATCTGGTTAGCGCTGTAAATATCCTGACCGGGCTGTGGCATCTGTACGGTTTGCTGCGTCGACATCCGGGAGGTCACCGACCAGGTATCAGAGTTGCCATCCCAGGAAGGCATCACCGGGAAGCCCGCGCCGCGCAGGGCGATATCCCAGGTGGCATCAAACAGGCAGGTTTTCCCGTTTAAC
This sequence comes from Enterobacter cloacae complex sp. 2022EL-00981, assembly GCF_028737495.1. Lineage (NCBI taxonomy): Bacteria > Pseudomonadati > Pseudomonadota > Gammaproteobacteria > Enterobacterales > Enterobacteriaceae > Enterobacter > Enterobacter cloacae complex sp. 2022EL-00981. The sequence goes on along the minus strand of NZ_JAQZRK010000015.1, from coordinate 25,397 downwards.
TCAAAAGTTACTGTGTCATGAAATCCCTGGGTTTGCGGCAAAATAGCCAGTATTTCCGGAGGAACGGGTAAATCAGCCCAGTCAAACTGCACCAGTTTTCTCTTCGCCGTAATCCCACCGGCAACCAGCAATCGTTCGGCCGCGGCGGCTTTATGACGACAGTCGCCAAAACCCTGCTCAAACAGGCTCATGCTTTGGTTATTCCATGACCCAAGCTGATAGGGCACGCGCCTGACCAGTTCAAAAATGGCTCTCCGCAGTTCCGTTGAGCCCGGCTGAAGCCCGAGCGACTGCAAAATCCAGCCCGGCGTTATCGTCTCCTTAGCAGTGCGGCGAGCAATAATTCTTTGCCATGTATCACTGACTTTTTCGGCCAGAGAGGCTGCCAGGGTTTCCCCCGGCAGTAATGTTGTCATCAGCAACGCTCCTGTGGTGGTGAGAAAATGTCTGCGCGTCAACATATCGGGCGTTACACCTCCACGCTGCGACGAAGTGCCGACATAACCAGTGATTCACAGACCACTTCATCGTCCTGTTCCCGGTTTACGCCGGGGAAAACCATTTGACTCACTGGGGATGAACGAAGCCGGTGATAACGGGCAATCGCGCCATTCATTCCGCCCATTTGCTTACGTCTGACCAGCCGCAGTCCGTGCTCCCACGCGACTTCATCCATCGCGCTCGCCAGAACAGGATCATGGTTGAAGATTAAGACGCCATCCCCTTTCAGCAGACGGGCTGCGCTGCGAAGGAACGTTGTGTAGTCCTGCTCGAAATAGGCTGCGGCCTGGGAATAAATAATATCGACCCCACCGGCCTGAACGCCGCGATTTTCCAGTGCGCAGAGACCGGCTGCCGTCACGTAGGGATGCTCAGTCACCCCCTTTGGCAGCGATTCGTGCCATGGCGTGAGATTGGTGAAATGCAGGAATGCACTCTCCCCAAGCTGCTCCCTGAAACTCTGGGCAAGCCCGGAAATCGTCGCCTGATGGCTGGTCGCTTCTTCAGCACGAAAACCTGCCCAGGCAGCACCAATTTCAAGGAAGGTGACGGTACCGTTTTTGTGGTGAATATTTTTCGCATGGTGGGCAATGTCGAACCCAATTTCTCGCGCCAGACGAAAAGAACCACCGCTGGAGGTCCAGGGACCATCGAAACCAAAAGCAAGAATAGCTTTCAGCATCGAACCCGTTTCTTTGTGCATCATTTTCAGGAACGGAATGACCTTACGCCGCGAAGGAACAGGGACGTTCGGACGCAGTTTTTTGGCCTGGAGATCGCGATTCACGCCCATGCACAGTGTCTGCCAGTGCAGAGGGTTAATGCGATAATTAAGTTCAGTAAAATTACGCGCAATCTCACGACGCGCCTGTATGGAGTCTGTGTACATAGCTTCTCCGCTAAATCTGAAGTTGGTAAACGCCAGGCAGCAAACTGCTACCGGCAACAGCGATCAGATCTTGCGGGTGCTTGGAGGGCGGTAAATTATGTCCGTAGCCTTAACCGGGCTGCGAAGATCGGCGAGCGGCAACCATCTGTCTGCTATAGGAGAGAGGGTGATCTCCACAGAGGGCGGCTGCTGAGGGGTTTCATGGAAATGGTCTGTCTGATGATGGCCTGCGTGACCAGACTGAGGGATATCCGAGTCGTGGGAGTGATCCTGCACTGTCATGGTGACTTCTGCATCATGCAGATTCATCTCGTAACCTGTCAGGCCGTTGGTACCGTGTGACGCAAACGTGCCCATCGACGACATCATCATGCCAACGGCCATGATGACAATCATCAGAATATAACGGGGTGAACGTTTAAACATCAGGTACATCGCTGAGTGCTTCTCTCAATGGACAGTGACAACGGTTTAAAAATATTAGCATCCCCCTGGGGGGGATGTAAGAGGCTGGAGTGTAAAGTCTTGTATTGCCGAAGTGTGTAAAAAGGCCCGCATAATGCGGGCCTGATTAATCAGATTACGCGCTTAATGCTCTGGTATTCGCCATTGGTATCAAGCTGGATAGTAATCGTTTGTGAACCACGATTTCGCCAGAACCAGCCGTGCTTACCGTCAAAGGCGGCCTGCAACACACCATCCCTTGAGGTTATCTGCCGGTCCTTACCATAGCCGTGGTAAAACCCTTTCGGTGCGTTAACCGGATCGCCGTGTGCATCCACGTTGACAGGTCCAGAGCTTGTCCACTGGTAAGTCACCCGGGCATCCTTACGCATTTCCATCTTAACTTCAGCCGCCTCATTCGGTTTCAGAGTAATTAACAGCTGATTGCGCTGAGAACCGGCAGTTGGGGCTTCTGGCGCACGAGTTGTCGCCGGAACGCTCAGCTCCGGATAGTTGTTTTGCGTGATTGTCGGCGGGTTATCCGGCACCGGACGTTCATTCACCGGAGTGGTTGACTGTCCCCACTGGCTCGTACTCGCCTGTTTGTCCGTGGCGGCTTCCTCCGCCAGCTGCGTTTTGATTTCGCCCATCTGTTTAAGGCCCAGCAGACGGCCAACGCCCGTTGGATCGATACCGTATTCTGAAGGCATCACGATGGTTATCAGCAGCGTCAAAGCGACGATAGCCGCCAGAATAGTGGACTGCATCAGCTTCATCGCAGACGGCAGCTCTGCGCGGGTCGGTAAATCGGTGTTATACATTCTCTTTTCTCCCTCAGGCTAAAATGTAGCCACAAATCTGGTAACTCATTAACAGGAAACCGGCGCTCATCATCACTACGTTGGCGGTGTAGGCATGGCGGAAAAAGCTCGCCGTCTGCCGCCAGTAACTCATGATGATAAGGATGGCGCTCAGCGCCAGAAGCTGACCTATCTCGACCCCGACATTGAAGGCAATCAGGTTGACGAAAAGGCCATCGGGGGAAATTTCGAACTCCTTGATTTTGGTCGCCAGGCCAAAGCCATGGAAGAAACCAAAGATAAGCGTAGCCATCTTCGTATTAGGCTGAAAGCCAAACCAGCGCTGGAATGCGCCAAGGTTATCAAGGGCTTTGTAGACCACGGACAGTCCGATAATGGCATCAATGAGATAGGCGCTGACGCTGATATCAAAGAACGTACCAATAAGCAGCGTCGTGGAGTGCCCGATAGCAAACAGGCTGACGTACAGCCCGATATCACGCATTTTGTAGAGAAAGAAAATCACGCCGAACAGAAATAGCAGATGATCGTAGCCGGTGACCATGTGCTTCGCGCCAAGGTAGATAAACGGGATGATGTTAATCCCGGTGATTTCCTGAATGTACCCTTTGTCGCCTTCGGCTACGCCATGTGCGGCCGCACCCTGGCTGTAGAAAAGCAATAACAATAAGAAAAACAGACAAGCCGAACGCGCCTGAGTCGAAAACAGGCCACCGCTCAACCGGCCTTGTAAATTAAGGCAGGTGTTCATACAAAATCCTTACAGTTTGAATAATAACGAATTAACAGCAGTTATTACGCAGACAGGGATCTCGGAGGGCGTTCGGGGGTGGCCTGTGGCATTCGCAGAATTTGTTCTGAACTCAGTGCAAACGTCGCGCGCATACCTGCGTTCCAGGCCTGCAAGGCAGTCAGAGTGAAGAGCTTGTTCAGATCGTGGGAATGATCGGCATTGAGGTGATGCACATTACCGTGCGAGTGGAACAGTAGCGGATCGTGTTCATTCAGCGGCTCATCGCTGTCGTGCTGATGCTCACTGACAGACGTTGTATCCTGAACGTTATACATAGCCTGTGGTTTTGCCATAAGCGAACTGCTCAGCACGGCAACAGCCATGATGATAAGCACGATTCTGGAAATGACTTCACGGCTAAAAAACACAGTCAACGACATCCTGGTGATACAAGGTAACAACGTGCGTAATGTATCTGTTTTGCTGACCGCATTTCAATAGGTCTTTTGGAGCCGGATGTTGTTTTAATAATTACTTGGCATAACTTCCGCTTTTTGGCGTCAAGCAATCGATACAGCTCTTACACATCAGTTGCATAGATCCAGTCAGCACATTGAGGACATATCTTCTCTCCATGCCAACAAACATGGCACCAGCAGCATCGCCATTGCCTTATCTTCGTGTTGGTAGGTCGAATGGGCTTTTCCGAAGTTGGGATGATTTTTAGCGAGGTTTGCTCTGGTGCTGTTTGTAGCTTGTTAAATCGACATGTTTTGAGCCGAGCAACATTGTTGATATGTCCCGGTAGGTGCACAAACGTTTTTGTAGATGTCAGTGGATCAACTTGAACGCCGATCTGCAGTTTGCAGTAAATACAATACATTGAATCAAAATCAACCTGTTGAACAGATTCTGGTGTAACCCATTCGCCCTTTGCGGTGACGGCATGAGTGGCTAAAACGAAGTAATTCATCATGAACTCCGGAGAAAAATAAAAAAGCCAGCATGGTTAGCTGGCTTTGTGTTTGGTTGAGAGATGTGGCTGGCGGTAACACCCTGACCAGCCCCTGTTCGATCAAGACTGGCTACAGCCAAATGACCGTTCCTCATTGCTGTATACTTTCGTACGTTCCTTTGCCAGATAGCTAAGGCGGTACATTAAACCGTTATATGACTCAGAGTAGGCTGGAGGATTATTGATATTCAGGTGATAACAGGGATTATCAGGGAAGTGAATCAGCGTTAAATATTCAGTAGCTAAAGGTAGCTTTAAAGCGCTCAACCATGCAGCCTGAATCATAGAGGCCACGTTATAATCATTCCCCGTATAATCACCGAGACCGAGAAAGGCATCCTTATTGAGGAATAACACCACATGCCAGTGTGGTTTATCACTTTTATCTTTATCAATTTCTTTAACCCAGGCGTAGCGTAAATGGCACGGATAGACTCTCATGCCATTTTTACTTTTGTTCTTCAGGAATATCTGTATACGGGCATCAAGTGCTTCAATAAAACGGGACATGAGTCCTTTATTCATATCGATGATGCAAGAAATGCTATCACCGGTATCTTTATAATTGGGTACATGAAGGTCAACACGAATGGCTGTTGTTCTTGGATGTTCACGCACAGCGTTATGAATGACATTCGACAATCGATGTAAGTAATGAGTGTTGAATGGTGCATGGTTCATATTGAGTGTATAGATATTATTCATTGTTTCTTTTCTCAGAATGAAGAGCATCATTGCTGATGCCATAATGTTTTAAAGGATGGGAGTGATATCACTTCAGATTGTTAGAGTGTAGATGCCATGTTTAACTGATAAACGTATCGGACATATATCACTGATGTGATATTAATGAAGTTTATGTGGTAATTATTGTTGCTTATTTTAGTGTGATACTTGGTGTTGATGTTTATATTACGCATGTATAGCAGGTATGTACTGATGAGTATATATTACCATACCAACACAACTGGTGTATTAAACGACCGCTGAATTCCAGGAGATATTCACATTCTATATTTAGAATTCACTCCGAAGTTAGCTGGTTTTTCATAAGGAAAGGGCTTACTTGTTTTCCTCATTAAAGATTACAATAGAACCAGAACGCGATAATTTAATCCTCTCCTCGATCCACTCTTTTACTTCACTTTCAATCCAGCGGGAGCTGCGACCAAACTTCACCGGCTTTGGAAACTTACCTTCATGCACCAGCTTATAAAACCATTTATCAGATAACCCTGTCAGTTCAGTAATGAACTGCATGCTAACGAATTTATCTTCGTGAATATTAATAGTGCTCATGACATGTTTCCGTAATTTATCAGGAGGACACCGGTCGGCATCCTTTCATGTCATTGGTCGCGTATGTACGATTTTACATTCCCAGTGATCTGGGCAGCATTTGAAAAGCTGCAACCTTTTACTGCAGATGCTCAGAAGTCACCCTGTCGTCACACTTTGATAAACTGGAAGCAGAAATCCATGCTGAAATCACATCCATAAATATGGTAAAAGCCCTGACGTTACGAGACTTACAGGCCAGTCATGTACTACATTTTTTACTACATAAAAAACTACGTTTATAGCTATGAAAATAACTAGTTTTCACTCTTCTTTTTTGACTATTTTTATACCTGACCTTATGATGATTGAAATTTAATCGAAACGTATTACAGGACGTAACTTGTGGAAAATTCACTGCACAGTGCAATAATAAATAACAGGAGGGCCATGAGATTATTCTTGTGGTATCTATCTGATCAGGATCTGGCCATACTGACCAATAAACTGGCATCAACTAAAAACATTTACAATGCAGATGACATATTTGGCAGTAATATTGAAATCGCTGAAGAGGCAATTAATCAGGCTGTGCGACTGATAAAAGATAATGAGGTTAAGAGGATCTACACAATAGATTTTAATGAGTTTAAATCACTCCAGATACCCGCATCTGAATTTTCTTGGGTAAAAAAATCACCTGATGCTTGCTACTTCACATGGCTGTTTATCAAAAGCCAGATACACGATTCATTCAAATTGCTTGAGTTGGACGTTTTTATAGTTGGTAGAATAAGGAACCAACGCTATCCCAATATACATGATTCCCTTTACAATAAACTGGAACTGGATGCTTACCCTGTCGATAATAAAGAGCGTCTATCAGTTATAGAGGATTTTTTTGACCGTGCACCTGCGACCCTTAAAGCCAGGCTCGATCTGATGCGCCAGATTCGTAACAAGTGGGAGGAAATTTATCCTTCGAGTATAAATTTCCCTCTTTCACCAAAAAGCAAGAAAAAATGCGACTGGGCATGGAAATACATTCAGAAAGATAGAAGTCGAATGAATACCCGGAGAAAAGACCGTGAGGGGCATTATACAGGAGAAACCAATCCGGCACCTTTTACTAACAGCAGTATGCTGTCCATGCTGAGGCCGTCAGGCTCCTTTGAAAAATACATGGCTGTTAAGTTTTATTTTTTGTTCATTTATTTGTTTTTAAAAGATGAACTATTTATGCAACGTTTTAAAAAGGCATGGCAGGTACATCAGTACAGAGCAACTTCTGATACCAGAGAAAGAAAAGCATCTTTGCGTGCCCGGATAAAGAATAAAACATCCGCGCCCAATCCCGTTTCTGAACCATTTACAGTCACAACACTTACCGAGCTTGCTACTATCAGTAACATGTCCTTCATACCGGAAATACAGTCCTATAGCCAATATGCTCCGGTCAATGAAATAACGGAAAAGGAAGAAAAGGACTGTCAAACTCATAATGCAACGGTACTGCACGCCTCTCCTACTGATAATTCCAGCGATGGCCAGGTTACGCATATTTCCATTGGGGAAGCTCTGAAACGTATGGGGAAATTACCTCGCAGTGATGAACACTCAGCACCGATGCCAGATAAAAATCCGGGCTCAACCTCAAAAAAAATCTGGACGAGGTTGCAAAAAGCGATGATGGAAGGTGACAAGGACGAAGACTGAGCATCCCCGCGTTCTGACGCATCCCATTTTTTTTCAGACCTGTATTACCACGGTGAGATCATTCCGGACAGATTCTGGAGTGTCTCACCGCATTGATCTGCAACACCGATCGATACTTCAAATAATGATAGTCACTACCTATCGATAGTGAATTATTGATCGTTATTTGCATAGATAATAACGATCAATTCCTGGTAACTGATCAGTAATAACGATTATCCCGCCCCGGACAAAATGCATACGATCGAATGGCCCTTTGTACTACAAAAGGCCATTTTTCGTTTGTAAAACAATAGTAAGGAATTTCTATGTTGAAGATCACATCTGTACTTCTTTTCGGTGCAACATTGTTTAGCTGTGTTGTGCACGCCATGGGCCAGGAGCAGCAATGGGGCAACTGGTTTGGCACTGTCAATGCGATGGAGTTTGAACTTAACGCCGACAATAGCGCCGGAGAACGTATGACGATCACCTGCCGGGACAGCAATTTGATAGTGAGCTACAGCGGGTCTGATAAGGAGCCAATGGATATACCAGATAATGGACAAGAATCCATGGGAATCAATATCAACGCTGTTCATTACCCGCTAGATGAGGCGGCTTTTATAGCGCTCAAAAACACAGGCAACCATGGGCAAATTGAAATCACCCGGATGAATAAACCCGTATCTCACCCGTTCAAAACCGCAGGGCTCAGGGACGCTCTGTCGGACCTCAACTGGGAAGACTGCATCAGCCATTAATCACCCCTTCCAGTAACTCATGCTCCCACATTGTTAATCATCAGTAAGGATATCTTTTATGGCGACATTCATTTCACGCCTGGTTTTAGTCTGCACCCTTTCGCTCCCGGCATTCAGCTCTGCTATCACTATTCAGGGGAACATTCATCCTGAGCGCTATACCTTCTTTCTGACAGAAAAAGGCGGCGAAATGCTGCGGGACATGAACAACGAGGCCGTGAACGTAAAACATAGCGGAAAGGCCAGTGCTTCGGTTGATGCGCAAAATAAGGCTGCGGCTGCAAACATATCGCCCCTGCTGTACCCGGGTGCACCGCTGGAGCAAAACTTTATCCGCTACGACGGTAAGCCAGTGAAAGCTCTGACCTGCCTTATTACCACCCGCACCATGCCGGGCCAAAATAAAGACTATGCATGGGAGGAAACTTACTGCCTGGATGAAACTGGTGCAGCCTACATTGGCACTAAAGGCTGGCCGTCTCGTACTATTTTCAGTAAGAGCTGTGCAGTGGGCGCTGCTGACTGCCCTGTTTACCTGAGCATGAACAACGACCCGCCAACCATGCGTAACGACGCTGTTCAATATGTTCCTTACAGCCGCGAGCGCGTAAGTGGGCAGACAGGACGTAGCCCTGAGCCAAAACTAACGACGACTGAAACCGTCGCTGAGCAGGACGGTTATGTAGTGAGTTTTGTTAAAGCCAGCAACTGTGCAGACAATAAACTGATTGTGAAAAATAAAAACTCAGGGAAAACTGCTGCAATTGCAGGATTAAATGGTTGCACTTTTGATCCGAAGAATAATGCAGTAATTATCTTCCCTCTAAATGAATACGTCGGCGTTTACAGTGGTCCCACAAACGCTTCTGAGGAAATAGCTTCCGTCGATCTCCCCTAATTATTTACCCGGTCCGGTATACGCTACCCGCGATACCGGACGTATTATGGACAGTCCTATGAAATACCCGAAATTCCCTGACGATATAGATACACAATCACTGGATCTGACCTGGCCCGTTGTTTTTAGCGTTGCAGGACTCACTCTGCTAAGGAGTAAGTCGGTCGTATGCCAAACATTGGGAGCCAGCCTGATGACCCTTAGCCTGATAAGGCTCATAAAAAAACTCGCCACTCTTGCCTGAAAAAGCCCCTATCTGGCAACACGGTTTGTGTGCAAGCTCCTGGATCACACGTACTATCGCCTTCCGACGTTCACCTGAAAGCTAATTCTCGACAAAAGCTGAAGCGCTCCTTTATCAAAGGGCTGGCTGCAATAGCAGAGGACAGAATTAATGATGATGCCTTTGTTTTATCGGTGTGCAGCAAAGCGTATGAACGCTTGCCTCTGATCATAAGGCGAGTCGTGAAGTACGAATGGTGTCTTCGATACTTCCAGTACAGTAAACCCTTTATTCTGCAGCGATTACAACATTACCAGATCGACAAGCTAACTCCGCCGACATTACCTGACAGTGAACTGTCGCCACAGCAAGACCAGCCACCAGCTTCTCCCTGAATAATTTATCTTCCATCCGAAGCCACTCCAGTGGAGTGGCTTTTTTATGCCCATTTTTAAAGGAATTAACTATGACACGTTTAGCCAGCCGCTTTGGTGCAGTCAACCTTGTACGTCGTGACCGCCCATTAACCCGCGACGAACTGGCCCATTATGTGCCAAGCGTCTTCAGCGAAGAAAAGCATGAATCCCGGAGCGAACGCTACACCTACATTCCCACTATTACTTTGCTGAATAACCTTCAACGTGAAGGGTTTCGTCCGTTCTTTGCCTGCCAGACCCGCGTCCGGGATGAAAGTAAACGAGAGCACACGAAACACATGCTTCGTCTGCGCCGGGAAGGACAAATTACCGGCAAACAGGTGCCAGAAATTATCCTGTTGAACAGCCATGATGGTTCCAGCTCTTACCAGATGCTGCCGGGGTTATTTCGTGCCGTATGCCAGAACGGGCTGGTATGCGGGGAGAGTTTCGGTGAGGTGCGGGTGCCGCACAAAGGCAACGTAGTCGAGAAAGTCATTGAAGGAGCCTACGAAGTACTGGGGATATTTGACCGCGTAGAAGAGAAACGCGATGCCATGCAGTCGCTTTTGTTGCCGCCACCCGCACAGCAGGCAATGGCGAAAGCAGCATTAACCTATCGCTTTGGTGAAGAGCATCAACCGGTGACGGAATCGCAGATACTTTCGCCACGTCGCTGGCAGGACGAGAGCAACGACCTGTGGACCACTTACCAGCGTATTCAGGAAAACCTGATTAAAGGTGGTCTTTCGGGGCGCACGATCAGCGGTAAGCGTGCTCATACCCGTTCGGTAAACGGTATCGACGGAGATGTGAAGCTCAATCGTGCTCTGTGGGTGATGGCCGAGAATATGTTGCATCTCGCGTCATGAAACTTTTTATCATTCTTCAGGCCCCGCTAAAAAACCAGCGGGGCCTTTTGTTTTAAGGAACCATTATGTCTGTATCCAATTTATCGCCGGTGTTTCCGGTAAACGAGCAGCGCGTAATGCGAAGGGCATTACGACTGGTTGAGAAATACCTGCGTCAACCGAGTGAGTCATTTACCTCCACCAGCCTCACAAAAACCTGGCTGCAACTGCAGATGGCGCACCTGGAGAGGGAAGTCTTCATCGTGATGTATCTCGATAATCAACACTGCCTGCTGGGACGAGAAACACTGTTTACCGGCACGCTCAGCCATACCGAAGTGCATCCCCGCGAAGTGGTTAAATCAGCCCTGAGACATAACGCTGCTGCGGTCATTCTGGCTCACAACCACCCGTCTGGTACGACAGAAATCAGCCAGCAGGATAAACATATTACTCAGAGGATTATGAAAGCGCTGGCACTGGTGGAAGTGCGCGTGCTGGATCATCTTGTAATCGGAAACGAGGTGGTGTCTTTTGCTGAACTTAGTTTGCTTTAAAGGAAGGTTTTCATGTCATTAATACCAGCCCATGAATGGGGGATAAAAAGCGATATTGTTCCACGGCTTGGAGTCAGATTAGTTCAGGAAGGCAACCGGCTGCACTATCTGGCTGACCGGGCTAGTATCACCGGTAAGTTCAGTGACGCCGAATGCCTGAAGTTGGATATCGTATTTCCGCATTTTATCCGTCAGATGGAATCGATGCTGACCACTGGTGAAATGAATTCTCGCCATGCCCACTGTGTCACTCTGTACCACAACGGTTTCACCTGCGAAGCCGATACCCTTGGTAGTTGCGGCTACGTATACATCGCCATTTATCCCACTCAACGCTAACAAATTTCACGAGAGCAAACATGAAAAATCTACCTGCTACAATTTCGCGGGCGGCGAAGCCCTGCCTGTCGCCCGTTGCAGTCTGGCAAATGTTACTTACTCGTCTGCTTGAACAGCACTATGGTCTGACACTGAACGACACGCCGTTCAGTGATGAAACTGTAATTAAGGAACATATTGATGCTGGGATTATCCTGGCCGATGCAGTCAACTTCCTGGTAGATAAGTACGAACTGGTTCGCATTGATCGCAGAGGATTTAGCTCACAGGGACAAGTACCATATTTGACCGTGACAGATATCCTTCATGCCAGAAGAGCATGTGGATTAATGAAAAGTTGCTCTTATCGGGAAGTAAGTAATATTGTTCTTAGTCATTCGCGGCAGTGAGGGGGTCTTCAAGAGCCGAGAAGATTTGCACGGTTTGTGAAGAAACTGGTGAGATTGGCGACTCAATGAAAACCTCATCGAGTCGCATGAAAAACAAGGTGGGGGCACAAAAGGGGGCATTTATAAAGATGAAACAAGAAAATATGTATATTTATCAATGGTTGGATGGGTTGTGTTATGTTCCTATTATCGCACCATCTAAATCAAACAGTTAGCTAAATATCTTTCTTCTTTTTACAAGCCAACTTTAATCTATGTAACGGCTGGTGTAAGTGAATTTAATCTACATTGATCAACGTAAAATCCTTCTTAGCTATTGAGTTTTCCTCAGGCAGCTAGCCAAACGCTGGGTTAATTTCTCCCTGATTTTTACGAATAAAATTCATGCTATAGCTATTCCCGCTATTTGTAGCGGGAATAGCTATAGCCGTGTTTATGTGCAAACAAAAAAACGCCAGCATTAGAAGGGCTGGCGCAGGTGGTGGGATTAGGAGAATGAAGTGTTATGCATAGGCTACAGAACCATATTTCTCGGGTGGGGCTGGGATCATCATCGTAAATGTTGCTCTTGGAGAAGGTGACCAGTAGTTATATTGCTGATGGATTTATAACCCTGACGTTTCATCAATCCAGTGGCCCGGCGGGCACGAAGAATGTCGATACTGGTGATGAAGGGAGACTGCTCCATAATCGTAAATCCACTACGGTCAGTACGTACTAGCTCATATTTTCCGACGATAAAATTCACTGCGTTGCTGAGTGAGATACCAGCATTGATATGTTCACGGATAGTGCTTTCATCGCTGAACGGAGTGTCATTAAGGGTCAGACCATAGTGTTGTGCCAGAAGATGTTTGAGTAGTATCTGCCAGACCTCGACAGGCGACAGGCGTGACGAAACAGGCACCGTGGTCGGTGCAGTTGAAATTTGCATGCGTTGAGTCCTGATAAATGAGTATTGAGGAAGTTCTAGCTGGTTTCTGATTGAGGATAAATTACGATGTAAACATAACCGCAACTCCCCAACGTATTTGACTCGCAGGCGAAACCGTTGTGGATATAGATGTATTGTTTAGCCTCATGTGGGTCGAGTTTGCTGCTAAGCAGAGCGGTTTCCATATCCCGGATTAATGCTGGGAAGATCGCATCCAGCGCTGCGGATTGTTCCGGGCTGAAAGTACCGAGAAGCGTGGCGCGGTCGGCCAGAAAATGCAGCCGTCGCCCTTCCTGAACTAACCGGGCGCTGAATGATGGAACGGTTTGACTGTGTAAGCCCCAAACCTGCTCCTGAACAGGTACTTTATTCATCGTGATATTCCAGAGTTATCGTAGTGTCACGCTGCGCAGGATGGCATACGGGCCGTCGCGGTCCTGACGACGTTCAGCAAAAACGGCCAGTACGCCGCTGATATCCTGGACGTTGCGACCGGTGTAATGGCAGATGCTACCGGTCCAGCGGTAACGACCTTTACAGTACGTCGCCAGACGTGAACCGGGCGTTTGGCGGTAAAGCGTCATCGCCTGGCGCTTGCTGATGATTTTCATAGCCATCCCCGCTCGGCAAACGAGACGATCTCCCGGTGGCCGATGATGAGGTGGTCGAGAACCCGCACATCAACCAGTAACAGCGTGTTTTGCAGGTTGCTGGTGATCAGTCGGTCTGCCCTGCTGGGTTCTGCCATGCCGGAGGGATGGTTATGCGCGAGGATCACCGCTGCGGCGTTATGCCGTAGAGCTGCCTTTACGATTTCGCGGGGATGGACCTCAGTATGGTTGATGGTGCCGGTGAACAGAGTTTCGCAGGCCAGCAACTGGTGCTGGTTATCCAGAAACAGAGCGATAAACTCTTCCCGCTCCAGCACTGCCATTTTTAACCGCAACCAGTCACGGGTTTCGGTTGTAGAGAGGAATGACACGCCGGGTTGTCGCAGGTGTTTATCCAGCAGGTTCAAGGCCCTTTGAATTGTTCGCTGTGCATATGGCGTTAAGGCTAGTGGTACGGCGGGAGCGGATGCGGGTATCAGTGATATTACAGTGTTCATTTATCCTCCTTTTTCAGTCCGCAGTCTCATCAGCCCAGCGCCTGTTGCATTTGCTCAGCCATCACCCACAAAGCACGGTTAAGCTTCAGATCGCCATCGATCCCTTTCACTGCGCGGGTATGGCTACGCTTGCCTTGGGCTGTACGAGCGCTCAAACCACCTTTTATCAGGTTTTCCTGTAGCCGATTGAACACGGACCACAGATCGCTGGATTCGTCCTGCCAGCGACGTGGCGCAAGGATTTGTTCTTCGGTTACTGGCTGATACTCCTCTCCAAAGCGATATGTCAATGCCGCTTTCGCAAACGCTTGTTGAGCCGGAGGGGGAATCAAGAGGCTTTGCATTGAGTCACGTTTTTCTTCAATTCGGTCAAAAACCCCAAGCACTTCATAAGCTCCTTCAATCACTTTCTCTACCACGTTTCCTTTATGTGGTACTCGTACCTCGCCAAAACTCTCACCGCATATCAGCCCATTCTGGCAAACCGCACGAAATAATCCCGGTAGCATCTGGTATGAACTTGAACCATCGTGGCTGTTTAGCAGAATGATCTCAGGCACCTGCTTGCCTGTGATTTGGCCTTCGCGACGCAGACGAAGCATGTGTTTAGTGTGCTCACGTTTACCGGGATCGCGAACACGTGCCTGACAGGCAAAGAATGGCTGGAAACCTTCCCGTTGCAGGCTTTCAAGTAGAGTAATAGTTGGAATACAGGTATATCGTTCACTACGGGATTCATGCTTTTCAGCGCTGAATACGCTGGGAACGTGGTACATCATTTCATCGTGCGTTAATGGTCGGTCGCGACGGATAAGATTGACCCTGCCAAAGCGGGAAGCTAAGCGCATAGATAACTCCTTTTCTGAATTCATCGGCATAAAAAGAAAAAGGCCATGCTCTCGAAAGAACATGGCCTCTGATACTTTGAACTGTGTTATTCGAAAGCTCTTAACGACCCATATATTCCACTTTTGCACCGGTGGCCTTACCATCTGTGCCAACAGTGACCACGACCTTGTCGTAGGTTCTATATCCAGCATTGTAGACTTCAAATACCACGGTATTTCCCTTCACTTCATAGCTGCCAAAATCAGCGGCCTCAGCGGTTTCGCTGTCATACTCTTTTGTATACGCCTGTTTGGCTGCTTTCATGACTGAACCTTTATTTATCTCTGGTGAGCTGCTCCCGGCGCTGGTGGGAAGAGCAGAGACATATTTCGGGCAGACGCTCATCATGTCTCCACGGGTGAAAGTCATCTGTCCGCCAAAAACTTGCAGGGTTGAAACCTCTTGGCTGGCAATGGAGACAATTGCTTTTTTCGCGGCAGCAGTGGCCTGGCCGCCTTCAACTTCTATGGCTTTAAATCCTGTTTGCTGACTACAGACCTGCGATGTAGGAACGAGGTTGCCATTCACGGCAATACGACTTCCCATAAGCTCCTGCGGGCCATTGGGGCATCCCTGAAGCTGACCAAATATGCTAATGGTGTCATTTTTCAACATCACCAGTGCCTGACCGTTTTCGGTCATGGTCTGACACCAGCCGTTTTTCACAGCCCAATTACCAGCCTGAGCCGATACCGAAGCGGCAGATAACACAATTGCAATTACTGTTTGAATTTTCATATATCACCTTGTGGATTAATCAGGGGCAGTCACGAGGGGATAACAAACGGATAAAACGCTGGTGTGTGGTTAGCGTCCATGTCGTTATGCCTGTCCCCCTGCCAGTCAGACTCCTGTGAGGAAAATGCCCTTGTTTTTGATAGGTAAAAGCGATCAATAGAGGGATGATTTATCGATATTTTAATAGATAAAAACGATCGATATTTCATTATTGATCGTTTTTATAGATCAATATACTGCTTTTTGAGCAGTGGTTTTTGGCTCTGAATTACCGGTTTAACCGAACAACTTGTCCCAGAGGCCAGTTGCTAGCTGCACCAGTTTTTCACGTAACCGGCATAGCAAAACCCGCAATCCGGAAGGTAGAGAGTTTGAATCAATGACGGAATCAAATGCGCTGCCAGCTATTTCACCAAATTGCTGCCGCACAGCGGAGTCGCTTTCAGCGTTTTTATGTTCAGACTTCAGTTGCCGATAGACTGTACTACTGGCTTGTGGAGGCAAAGCATGCACCATCAGTTCTACCAGGGCTGACAGGTTGTAGCTAGTGTGCGCAGACACCGCCATCACGGGGAAAGAGGATGAAAGCTGTCCGGCAACCATCGAGCTAATAACGGCAAGAGAAAGGCATTGCTCTGCATCCGGAAGTGCCTGCCATTCATCGCCATCAGGTACTGGCCGTACCCGGTCCGCCTGGGACAGCACAAACAGAAATCTCGATGGGTTGGCACCGGCGTTCAGCAGAGCCCGATGTGTGGCAATATCCGTTGCCCGTGCACGGTCGTCGGCCCTGAGGACCCATATAATCAAATCCAGTTCAGCAAGCAGTTGCTGGTACAGTGAGAGATAGGTTTCATCCTTTTCCGGAGTCTCTCCCACCCCCGGCAAATCAACCAGCGTCATGCTACGTTCACCAACGGTCAGCACCAGTCGTTGCGGCTCGCGGGTGCAGGCCATTAGATCACTGGTCAGACATACCGGCTGCTGGAACAGCGCATTGCAGAGAGAAGATTTACCGGCACCGGTTTTGCCCATGATGCCGATTACTGGTTCGTAATGAATGGCGTGCTGAAGTCTGGAAAGAATTCGGTCGCAAGCGTGTTGGGGTAAGAATGAAAGTTGTGAGCGTAAAGTCTCAGTACTAGCTAGTGTATCGGGGGCATCGGACATGGTTACTCCTGTGAAATGATAGGGACGGAATGAAGTATTCCGATTGTTCACAGAGGTAATGAAGGCGTGAGATTTTCTGGAATCGGTTAATAAAGCAACGAGTGTTTAGATTACGGACTGACCATGATAGTGCTTGTTCATACTCCTCCTCATGAGACCTGGGTCAGAGACGGTGTTAAGTCTGTACTGTATTACTTTTAGGAGGCCGGTCAGTGTCTGTTGAAATCGTGCCGTATTGCTAGAGCGTGGGAATCTTCTAGCAATGCCGCGTCGATTAACTGCAACTTCAGTTCGCGCAGCCACTTAGCAAGAAAGTGACGACAAACAGCCACCTTGTGAGATGGATCATAGGCATGGTTTAGCTCTCTGTTACGATGAACTGTTACCTTCGTTGGACACATAGATTTGAACAGCAAAAAATGTGCAATGGCCAAGAACCGTTTAGATCGCAACCGTATCCCTCAGCAGATTAGATCGTGCCAGGCAGTCTCTTACGGTTTGAGTGCTACTCTTATTTTTGGAAGATAATTAAAAAGATAGGGAGGCAGTAATGCGGATTTCCCGAATCCGGTTAATTAATTTCGCCAACTTCTCCGATGTTGATGTTGAAACGGGTGAGAGTATTGTTATTGTTGGTGAAAACAAGGTTGGCAAGAGCAATTTTATTCGCGGCTTGCAGCTGATTCTTGACCCTGGGTTGTCTGAGCGTGACCGTCAACTGGGTTTTGAACATTTTTGGGATGGATTGGGCGACGACAAATTGGGGGAGACCATCGAAATTTCAGTGGATCTTACTGATTTCACTGACGATCCCCGATTGATGGCACATCTGAATGACTGTGTCCTAAATCCAGGGCCCCCGATGGTGGCCCGTCTTACCTACCGTTTTCAGCCCAAAACCGAGTTAAATCGCGCTCCTGAATCGTTAAAAGATTATGAGTATGTGATCTTCGGTGGCGCTGATCCTGACATGCATATTGGTGGTGCGTTTCGCCGTATGTTGCCCATCGATGTTCAAGGCGCGTTGCGTGATGCCGAGAAGGATCTTTCAAGCTGGCGTAATTCACCCTTAAGACCACTTATTGAAGAACTGTCTGCATCTCTGGACGACGAGACTCGTGAGGAGATTCAAACCCAGGTTGATGAGGCTCAGCGGGAACTGGCTGATCATGATGAGGTGGCAGCGACAGCCGAACGAATTAGCGAAAGGTTGATTGCTATCGCAGGCGAGCAACATGCCGTTCCGGTATCGCTCGGACTTGCACCGACTCGCGTTGATGCGCTGCTACGTAGCCTGCGTTTGCTGCTTGACAGTGGCATTCGTGGCATTGGCGATGCCAGTCTGGGGACGGCTAATCTGATTTTTCTGGCCCTGAAAAGTCTCGAACTTGATCGTCTTGTTAATGACGGAGAACGAGACCATACGTTTTTCGTAGTCGAGGAGCCGGAAGCGCACCTGCATCCGCACGTACAGCGCCTGGTCTACCGCTATTTCTTGGGTACTGACCGGGAGGATGGTGATGAAGGAACACCTTTGACAACGATCCTGACCACCCATTCCCCGCATATAGCCAGTGTCACACCAATCAGATCCATCGTTTTGCTGCGCCATGATCCGGAGGAAGGGAAGACGATTGCGGTTTCAACGGCAAACGCACCTTTTACGCCGCGGGACGAAGATGATCTGCAGCGCTATATTGATGTCACCCGCGGCGAAATATTCTTTTCACGTGGTGTGATCCTGGTGGAAGGAGATGCTGAACGCTTTCTTGTCCCGGCATTCGCAGATGCTCTTAATATTCCCCTCGATATGCTTGGGATCACGGTGTGCTCGATCGGTGGAACAAATTTCACTCCGTATGTGAAGCTCCTGGGGCCACGGGGGCTTAATATACCGCACGTGATTCTGACAGACCGTGACCCTATGGAGAACGGCCCTCCACTAGTTCGTAGGCGGTTGATCAATATTCTCGAGGTGTTTGAGGAGGATGTTGACCATGAAGGTATGGATGCTGATGAGGTGATTGAGCTTGCCAGGGAGTATGGATGCTTCGTCAATGAGACCACTCTGGAGCCAGAGCTGTTCACCGGTGGACTGGGCGAAGCCATGAAGTTGGTTATCGAACAAGAATTGTCTCCTAGACAAGCTACTCTGAACAGGATACAGGCGTGGGTGGATGACACGGACCAGCTTGATAATGTCCGGTTGTTGAAACTGATTGAGCGAATTGGCAAAGGGCGGTTCGCCCAGGCGCTGGCACCTTCGGTGTCGGAGGATGTATGCCCAGATTACATTCGTGAAGCACTGGAGTATATTTGCGATGCCGTCACGTAGTGTCAGTGCAGCCTACTTAGCTCAAGCTGCCGAGCTGGCCGGGAATCCGGGCCAGTTAGCCGCGTATCACTCCCAGGGACACTGCGTGGTGCTTGCTGGACCGGGTAGTGGTAAGACAAAGACACTCGTGCTGAAGCTGGCCCGAATCCTGGCTGAGGATGTTCAGGCTCCACGTGGTGCGGCATGTATTACATATAGCCAAGAATGCGCACGCGAGCTAACCCGTCGTCTCGAAGCGCTGGGGCTCAGAGAGGCACCGAATCTCTTTATTGGAACCGTTCATGGGTTCTGCTTACGCCATCTGTTGATGCCCTATGGACGACTGGCCGATCTGCCAATCCCATTTCCGCTGTCAGTAGCGTCTCAACGCGAGAGCGAACGGTTACTTCGACAATCTGGTGACCGTCTCTTTGGCGCAAACCATCCCTATAAGGCTATTGATCTCGGACGGCATCGCCGTTCGGTGTTGAATCGCAACAGCGTTGCCTGGCGTGCAGAGGAGGAGCTCGCTGCATGGGCTGAGGCCTATGAAGCAGAATTGCGGCAGCAAGGGCTAATAGACTACGACGATATGGTGATATTTGGCCAGCGTCTTATCATTGAGCATGATTGGGTTCTGCCTCTAGTACAGGCGAAATTTCCGATCCTTGCGGTAGATGAATATCAAGATTTGGGCGTGGCGCTCCATCGTATGGTCAAACGCCTGGCTTTCGAGGGAGGGGTACGCTTATTTGCAGTGGGTGATGCAGACCAATCTATTTACGGTTTCACTGGTGCCGATGGTGCGTTACTACTAGAACTGGCAGGCAGGAGAGACGTTGAAACAGTCCGGCTCCAGTTGAACTATAGATCAGGAGCGGACATCGTGAATGCATCGGAGATGGTGTTGGGTGAGGTTCGTGGTTATCGCGCAAACGACCCAAACCGCCAGACAACCATTGCGTTCCAGCTGTGTCCGGATGGCTTGGGGGATCAGGCTGTCTATGCTGTCGAGCAGATTATTCCTGCTGCGTTGGCTGCTAAGCCGGGCCGAACACTGGGTGATATCGCCATTCTGTACAAGGACTACCGTGCCGGCGATATTGTGGCCGATGCGGTGACAGCTAGCGGTTTTGATTACATTCGTGTGGATACCGCAGCACCTTATCGCAAAGTTGCCTTGACGAGCTGGGTGGAGGATTGCGCGGCATGGTGTGCTGGCGGTTGGCGTATCGGGCGCCCTCAACTGCGCGGACTGATAGACCGTTATCTGGCATTTCATCGGGCAAGGCTGGATGATGCATGCGCCCGGCGTAAGGGGCAGGAGTTAACCAGGCTACTTTGGGCACTTCGTGCCGACCAACATTCTGCGTCCGATTTTGTCGCGTCGTTGCGCAACGGTCTCGTTGATTCCCTGCTGGCAACTGAACCGACGCTTTCTGATCAGGCTGAGCAACTAGATCGCATGACTGCAGCACTTGCCGAAGGCGGTGCGTTAGCGATGTTGGATATCACGAGCCTAGGTGGTCGTGACGGTTCACCTGAGCACCTCAATTTGCTGACACTTCACTCAGCCAAAGGTTGCGAATATGACGTGGTTATCATGGTCGGCTTAGATCTGGGGAATTTGCCGTGGCGTAATGAGACGCCAGAGAAGCTGCGTGAAAGCCGACGTCTTTTCTATGTGGGGCTGACCCGCGCACGGGACGAGGTGCATATGCTGTATTCCGGTTTTGTTGATGGTCGCTACGGGCCTATGCGTCTGGGGCGTTCCCCATTTCTGGATGAACTAGAGGAGCGAATGCGGCGGGCTGGTTTACGATAGTCGAGAATAAGAGCGGGATCGAATCTGTGGACAGTCATAAAAGAAAACGCTGATAATCGCCCTACTTTCCAATGCTCAAGCTAAGGAAAAAAGCATCAAAATTAACTCTGGTGCGAGCTGAGGACCTCTGTTGCGTGAAGAGATGTTCGTACACAGACTTAGATGGCCTCCGCAAGGTTAGTAAGACCCGTTATTTTTTCTTTCATTGTCCACTACTTGTACAGAACGGACGAGCTAACTGGGATGACGGTTCGCTATGTGCCAGAAGCGGACTTTAGCGGTTCAGAAGGCACCTTCAAGTTGCGGTCGGTTTATGTCGCCCATTGCACTTTAGGCTGGGGGATTGATTAAATTTATGTTGCTTTAGCTATTGATCGCGCCTTTCAGACCGCAAATGGTTTTCAAATAACTCTCAGGTGGGCTGGTTTCTGTCGTGATTGACATGTGTAAATTGTATTTAACTTGTTGATATGTATTGTTTATTTTTTTTCACGTGTGGGCAGTCTTAAGTTGCATCCAACCATTACCTGATATTATAAAGCCATTAGAATTAAGACATTTAATCTATTGAAAGCAAAGGGTATAATCATTCAAATTATTAGTTACGGTTTGATGATATTCAGATGAGCACTCCAATCAAAGGGCTTAACGAGGCATGGTCTAACTATATATTTTGCCTTGCGTTACACATGGTTCTCCCTCTATCTCCATTGATTATCGAAGCTGTAATTCGAGCAAACCATGTCCCATCGATACAGACTATGAGCGTGACAACTTCACTTTATGCTATCGCAATCGGCCTCTCCTCAAGGAACATAGCCTTGTTTGGGATTTGCTTGCTTATAGGCATACTTTTTTCCATATTTTTTGGTATTACAGTGGCTACAACCAATTACGATGCAAACAGCAACTACTGGCCATTTGTAGTATGCTTAAGCTGTGTGTTCATAACACACGCTTGTGAGCGGTACAATAGACATGTGGCGGACTGTACTCCGTTCTTAGAATTCAAGTAGGAGGTTTAAAATGGAAAAAATAATTTCACTAATCTCTGAAAAAGAAAATCTAATTCTATTACTGTCATGTGTTGCAAGCCTTGCCGCTGCTCTTTTATCTTTAATTTCAGTAAGAAACACGATTAAAGAAAGGCGAGTGCTAAAAAGAAAAATACGGCGTCAATATATAATTCAGTACAAAAATAAATTTTCAAGGGTCACAGAAACTGAGCTTGATCGTAAACTCATGTCTATCTTGATTGAAATAGACACAAACATAGAGAAAGCAAAGAAAAATCAAAGTGTTACTTACTCTAAAGATCAAATTAATCATTTGAGAAACGTAAGACAAGCAGTAGAAAAAATAAAGATGCCTGTGGAACCTTTAGAACAGCGCTCTGAAGTTGGTAAACTCCGGTATTTAGAGAAGATAACCAAAGATATTGTTGATGCGCACTAAAAAACTGATTTTTCTGAATAAAAGGCCCGCATATGCGCAATGCCGATCAGTTAAGGATCGGCCAACCGATCCTTAATCTGCGGCACTCGGCACTATAACGGCTTCCTTAACAGGGAGCCGTTTTCTTATGCCACTTCTCAATGACCAACTCGATTTCAGCGACTATCCTCTGATGCTCCCCTTCTGCACAGCATCTTCCCGTGGAGTGGATACAGTGTAAGTATTCCCGTCAAACGACCATTCACTTTAGATAACCTCCTACAGATAGATTTTTGCAACGCCCGCTTTTTGCACTGAGCGGACAGCCCGAAGCGTCGAGAAGTCCACGATGAGCAATAATTGAACTGCTTTTCTTCGATATTAAGGGATTTGATATTAGCTATATACTTCCAAGCATTGTTTACAATGTATTACCGCATTACTGTAAATACATACAGGTTTGCTTTATGGTATACTTAATCGCTGATACTTATGTAGGAACTGGGATTGTATTTTAATGAGTAAAATCAATAAATTAAAAGTCATTGATCTATTTTGTGGTGCTGGCGGTTTATCCTGCGGCTTCATGAAGGGGAAAAATGGCGCTCATTTTGAAAGTGTCCTGGCTCTGGACAACGATAAGGCGGCTATCAGCACATACAATGCCAACTTTGGTGAGCATGGCATTGTAGCGAACATCGAAGAGTGGATTGCTGAAAACAACATACCTGAGGCTGATATCGTTATCGGCGGCCCGCCATGCCAGGGATTCAGCCTGCTCAACAAGAACCGAGAAGGGGACCATCGACGGGCGCTCTGGGAGCCGTATATGGATATCATTGAGAGGTCTTCTGCTTCTGTATTTGTGATGGAAAATGTTCCGGGCCTCTTATCCAGTGATGAGTTTCAGGACATCTGTGCTCGTGCTGAAAACATGGGGTTTCTGCTTCTGAATCCTTCTGTCCTTAATACGGCCGACTACGGTGCTCCGCAGACGCGCAAACGTGCTATTGCAATTGGAATTAAAAAAGAGCGATTCCTACTGAATAGCATCCCAGCATTCCCGCCTGTGCAGTCGCACCAGAATCCTGATAAAGGGGCGGATCTGCCAGCTTGGCTGACAGTAAGAGATTTTATAGGTGATTTGCCTGAGCCGGTTGGGACTGAGGTGCGTGATCTCCCACCCCCATTAGATCTCCACTTTGGGCGGAATCCAACCGCCCTTTCGCAGGAACGCTACCGTGCTGTCCCGGTAGGGGGAAACCGGTTCGATTTGCAAAAAAATAGACCTGACATTACCCCTGCCTGCTGGATTAAAAAAACCTCGGGTGGCACGGATTTGTTTGGCCGTTTGTGGTGGGAGCGGCCTTCTGTAACGATCCGCACTGAGTTCTTTAAGCCTGAGAAGGGGCGTTATCTACATCCAGAGCAACATCGTCCAATTACGCATCGTGAAGCCGCGCGCCTGATGAGTTTCCCGGATGAATTTGTTTTTGTGGGCTCAAAAACCGAAATCGCAAGGCAAATTGGCAATGCTGTACCGCCGGTTTTTGCGCAGAAAATTGCGACCTACGTGCTCAATTTAATGGAATACCTAATTCAAAATGGCGAGAAGATCGAAGAAGAGCGTACCGGAAACGCTGCGTAAACAGCTTCTGGCATTGATTACCGACTTTGAGTTTAAGCTTAAGGACGACTCCCTACGGGAACAGGTTTTGGCACTAATCCCCGCCAACCATTTGTTGCGGGATTTAGGCAGTTCTTTGATGAATGATGAGAATTGCAATTCAGCCCGTGACCGAATTCTGGCTTATTTACTCAAATATCCCGGCGTCATCATCCATGGTGACGAACTGATGGTTGTTGCGGGTATCAGTGAATATGCCAGAAGGATCAGAGAGCTGCGTGTGCAGTTTGGTTGGTCCGTATTAAGCGGCACTACGTTGAAGGAAATGATCGAACAAGGAGAGGTGACACCGGAAGAGCTCCATGCCAGTACGATTAACGTTCTTAAAACCGACGTTTATGCACTGATGGCAGCAGAACAGGACAGGGAAGCAGCCCTGCGTTGGAATGAAGCGAATGTTCTCAGACGAAGCAAGATCTCCACGAAAGATAAAATTCTGTCTTATCTGCGCAAGAATGTTGGCCGTCCCGTGACTGGCGAAGAACTACGATACCTTGCAAACGATAGCAAGGAATGGGCGCGACGAACACGTGAGCTACGAACAGAAGATGGCTGGCCAATCGCCACCAAAAATTCAGGTAGACCGGAGCTAGAAGTCGGAGCTTATTTACTCGAGGAAGATCGACAGGCTGAAGTGCATGACCGAAAGATTCCAGATCCTGTACGTGTCGCTGTACTTGAACGCGACCATCATGCATGCAGGCACTGCCATTGGTCTCATGCCCGTAAAATCGCTAATGACCCCAGAACCTTCCTCGAGTTACATCACATTGAACATCATGCTGATGGCGGAGAAAATACACTGGATAACTTAATTACTCTCTGTAATGTTTGCCATGATGAGGTACATCGTCGCAGGATTTCGCGGGAAGAGTTAATTCGTCTTCTGTAGGTTAGTTGAGCCTAAGGCCTTGTTATACATATTAACAAGGCCTGGTTAAATGATTAACCCCGACTGCACCCAAAATTCCTGTCACCTTCCCCAAAAACCTTCGAGTCAACCTTGGTAAGATATTCGAGTCGCTTTAGTAAGTCATGATAATCAAAAATAAAACTTGTTTTATTTTTGTCCAGAATATATTTCCCGTTTTCAGGAAAATGAACCAGCCCAGGGCAATCTTCAAGCTGCAACCCTAATGCGCTGTACCATGCATTTATAATCATGCCCCTCAAGCAATCATCATCATAGCTACCAAGATGGTAATATGCATCTTTATTGAATACAAGACAGGCGTGATAATGGCATTTTCCTGATTGAGAGTACTCCTTTCCCCACATATCTCGTAAAGTGTTTGGGTAGATTCGGGTTCCATTCTGTGCTCGTCGGTATTCATGAGCAGCAAGCATCGCTTTTAGGGAGTGAATCGCCACGGGTTTAACAGACACCTCAGAGTCATTTAAGATGGCTTAAAGAGAGGTGCCCATGAGCGGTAAGCGTTATCCCGAAGAGTTTAAAACTGAAGCAGTCAAACAGGTTGTTGATCGC